>CBDUXJ010000155.1:0-6308 GCA_965371165.1 uncultured Syntrophobacterales bacterium
GGTCATTCTGCCGTATTTCCAGAAGGGAATACGGCCTTTCTATTTCTGGGGTGAGCTGCTCAGCCCGGCCGGGGCCTGATGGCACCCAGGGTGGGTATCGCGGCCCATCATCAGGCCAACCAGGTCATCCGGTCGATTATGGGCAAAGAGGAATTATAAAAAAGGAGGTGAAGAATTGATGAAAACAAGGGACGTGGCAAGGGCGGTGATATTGGTGGCCATTGCAGTGGCCCTTTCGCCTGTATTTATCCCTGTGGGTATTTCAAAATGCTTTCCAGCACAGCACATGATCAATGTCCTAAGTGCAGTTCTGCTCGGGCCTGTTTATGCCGTGGGAATCGCAACCATAGCGGGCATCATACGAAACATTTTGGGCCTTGGGACGCTTCTGGCGTTTCCGGGCGGGATGATCGGCGCATTTCTGGCGGGTCTGGCCTATTGGAAGTTCAAGAACATATACGTGGCCGGGTTAGGAGAAGTGATCGGGACCGGGCTACTGGGTTCTCTTGCCAGCGTTTGGATAGTGGCACCCCTGTTTATGGGAAAGACAATGGCCCTGGCCACCTTAATGGTGGCCTTTAGCGTAAGCACCCTGGGAGGGTCAATCATCGGCATCATAGCCCTCCACCTCCTTCGAAAAGGAGGAATCTGGCAGCCGTGATCCGGATGCGAAATGTAAGCTACCGCTACCCCAACATGGACGGAGAATGGGCGCTCCGGGAGATCGACTTCTCCATCGAAGATGGGGAGTATATCCTGGTTTGCGGTGCCAGTGGATCAGGAAAATCTACCCTTACATACCTCTTCAATGGCCTCATCCCCCATTTTTTCGAAGGCCAACTCGAGGGCTCCGTAGAGGTCGAAGGGATATATACGAGGGAAAAGAGGGTCTCGGACCTCTTTCCGCACGTGGGTCTCGTGCTTCAGAATGCCGACGCACAGCTCTTTAATAGCACTGTCGAGAACGATATTGCCTTTGGATTGGAAAGCCTGGGGCTTTCTGGAAAGGAGATCGATCGACGTATCCGGTGGATCGCAAAAACCCTCGAGATCGAGGACCTTCTGGGTCGAACCCCCATGGCGCTTTCAGGCGGGGAAAAGCACCTCGTTTCCATTGCATCGGTGCTTTGCTTGGACCCGTCGGTAGTCATACTCGATGAGCCATATGCGCATCTTGATTGGGTGGGGACAAGAAGAATACAGGAGGCCCTCTCTACGATCCACCAGATGGGTAAGACCGTCGTGGTCATCGAGCAAAAAATCGGCAGGTTCATAGATGACGCAACGCGCTGCCTCATCATGGATGGAGGAATGCCCATTTTCAATGGCTCCCCAAAAGAGGCCTTCGAGGTTCTCATTAGAGAGGGCTTAGTGCCCCGTTATACAAAGAGAAAAAAGAGGGATCGTTCTGGAAAAGAGGACCTCCTGGTAGTGCGGAATCTTTCCCACCGGATCGAGACAAAGGATGTATTAAAGGAGGTATCCCTTGAACTCCGAAAGGGAGAGACCTTGGCGATCGTTGGAAGAAACGGATCTGGGAAGACGACCCTGATCAAACACTTCAATGGGCTGCTAAGGCCTCACAGTGGTGAATTGGCTTTCACTGGTGAGGACATTCGAAGAAAGGCGCCCCCTGAAATGGCAAAGGCTGTGGGCCTTTCCTTTCAAAATCCTAACGACCAGTTCTTTAAAAATCGGGTAAAGGATGAACTCCTCGTGGGGGCGAAGATCCTCGGAAAAGAGGATAACAAATGGATTGAGGAGCTTTGCGATCTCTTCGAACTCCGTGAGCTCCTCGATCGGCCCCCCTATCGCTTAAGTGAAGGGCAAAAGAAGCGCGTTGCTCTGGCATCCATACTCGCCCATCGCCCTGAATTGCTTATTCTCGATGAACCCACGGTAGGGCAGGATGGACGTTTCCGGAAGGCCATGGTTGATCTCGTTATTGCCCTTGAAGAACGCGGTATAACGATCATTGTAATCACCCACGATCTTGAATTCGCCCAAGCCATAGCGGATCGATGGATCGTTTTACACGAAGGGCGGATCGTTGCAGACGGGTCGCCCCAGGCCATATGGGGTGATGAGCGACTTATCCGTCTGGGGGCGATAGGAAGGCCTGAAGAAGAGATGGTTGAGGCCTTTTTGGAGAGCTGAGAAAGGAGGAGCGATATGGGACCTCTAGACCCAAGAACAAGGCTTGCCCTTGGACTCATGGCATTTGGGGCGGTCCTGATTGCCAGAAATTTAGAAACCATTCTCGTCGAGCTCGTTCTCCTTTTTATCGCAATTGCCTTATTTGGGATGGGAAAGCCATGGATCCGTTCCCTGCGACTCATAGGGCCCATGTCTGGCCTGGTCTTCGCCATAGCTTTGTTGTCTTTCGACCTTCAGGCCGCTTTGCTGCTTTCCATAAGGCTTATCAATCTCCTGACAGTATCCTTTGTCTTCTTCCATGCAATAACCCCGGAAGAAATGGGCGAGTCTCTGAGGAAGATGGGTGTTCCCTACGAGTTTGGGTTTATCCTGACCACTTCTATGCGCTATGTTCCCCTCATTGGGCAAAAGATCCGCCACATCCTCGATGCCCAGCGATCGAGGGGGATCGACCTCAGGCCGAAGATAAAGAACGCCAGGAACTTCATGGCCCTCCTGATGCCTCTTTTGGTTCAGTCATTTGTCCTTTCCGAAGAGCTGGCATTGGCTATGGAATCCCGAGGATTCGGTCGTAAGGGGCGATCCTCACGAAGGCTTTACCGGCTCGCCTTATGGGAATACGGTCTGATGATCGCTTCACTTGCATTACTCATAGGCTTTGCCTGGTGGGAGAGAGGATAAAGAGGGGCGGAGGGGATTTAAGTGATACAAATCGAGGATTTTTTCGGCCTTTTCACCTTGATCGTTGGGGATATCAATAGGGGGAAGACCACCCTAACAAAAAGGATCATCGAGTCTTATTGCAGGGAGCGAAATGGGGCAATTTCGGTCGTGGACTTAGCCCCGAATCTTCCACAGCAGGATCTCGTTGGCAAGGTGGGAAAAAAGGGAGTAGGGGGCAAGCTCGATGTCTCCTCCTTTCCATATGTTTGCTATTTTCACGGTCAGATCCATGCTCCCCGTTTGACGGCCGCCGATGAGGCTGGGGCCGAGGTCCTTGCCAGGTCCAATGCACAAACAATCGAGGCCCTGTTTAAAGAGGTTTTGAAAGAGGAGCCCGATGCCCTTTTTATCAACGATTGTTCTCTCTACCTGCACGCAGGAGATCCGAGGCAATTGTTAATATGGATACGATCTGCTAATACCACAGTGGTCAACGGTTATGAGGGTCATTCACTTGGTGAAGGCCCCCTTTCCATCAGAGAACGGGATGGGATGGCGTTTCTCAAAGAGCAGTGCGATCAACTTATCCGTCTTTAGAAAGACTCTTGAACCGGGTGCAAAGTGAGGGTCTTTTCTCTTGCAGGAAGCTCAATTCTGGAGAAACGGTCGCTCATTCGATTCTGAAACAATAGGAGCAAGAATAATGAAAAGAATCCTGACAGTGGCAGGTTCCGACTCAGGGGGCGGGGCTGGGATCCAGGCCGACCTCAAGACCATTGCTCTCTTAGGGGGTTATGGAATGAGTGTTGTCACGGCCCTGACTGCCCAAAATACCACTGGCGTCCATGGGGTCCACGAAGTTCCCATTTCCTTTATCGAGCAGCAATTCGATTCAGTCCTTGAAGATATCGGGGTGGATGCAGCCAAAACGGGGATGCTCTCCAGCCCGGAGATCGTGAAGCTCGTGGCCCGGAAGTTACGTCAGTACCGGATCGAGATGCTTGTGCTAGATCCAGTTATGATTGCCAAGAGCGGGGACCCCCTCCTCTCTAATGAAGCAAGGGAGACGCTTAGACGGGAACTCCTGCCCTTGGCGTATATTGTTACACCAAACCTCCCCGAGGCAGAAGTCCTTACAGGTAAGAGAGTCAGGACTCTGAAGGAGATGAAGGAGGCCGCCAAGGGGATCCACGACATGGGGGCGAGGTATGTCCTTGTAAAAGGAGGGCATCTTAAAGGGAAGGCCGTGGACATTCTATATGATGGAAGGGAGGCCATTGCTTTTCCTGCTACTCGGGTTCTGACCAAGAACACCCATGGAACGGGCTGTACGTATTCCTCTGCCATTGCAACGTTGATTGCTGATGAGATCGACATCCACGAAGCGGTAAGAAGGGCCAAGGTCTTCATCACAGAGGCGATTGTCCACGGAATTTCCATCGGAAAGGGACATGGCCCCACAAACCCCTATGCACATTTTGTAAAAGAGCTAGAAGAATACAAGGCACTCAAGGCCATGGAGGCGGCCCTCGAGGAACTCGGCATAGCAAAAGTGGGGCATCTTGTCCCTGAGGTGAGGTCGAACCTGGGCTATGCCCTACCCTTTGCCAGGGGGGCGGGGGAGGTACTCGCCGTGCCTGGGCGGATCACCGAGATCGGGGGAAGGATGGTCCCGGCATCGAGACCAACCTTTGGGGCCTCCCGTCACGTGGCACGGATCATCCTGACGGCTATGGCCCACGATTCATCGATTCGTGCCGCTATGAACATTCGTTATACCTCTCAAATTATATCCGTATGCCGTCGCCTTGGCCTTCGGATTGCATCTTTTGATCGAGGAGAGGAACCAAAGGGAGTGAAGGAAATGGAGGGATCGACCCTTGAATGGGGGACGAAAAGGGTCATCGATGAACTGGGAGAAGTCCCTGATATCATTTACGACGAGGGAGAAGCGGGCAAAGAGCCGATGGTCAGGATTTTAGGAAGGGATCCAGAAGAGGTGGTTGCCAAGGTCCTTGCCATTGGGAAAGGATGTTGATCATGGAAGGGATTGAACCAATTGGAGTGGAGAAGAGGAACCTGAGGGGGATCGATTTCTTTCTCCTTTGGGCAGGTGCAGCGGTCTCCCTTGCGGAGATCTGGGCAGGGGGGTTGTTGATTCCCCTCGGTTTCCTGGCAGGTCTTATAGCGATTCTTATAGGCCATTTGATAGGCAATACCCCTCTCGCCCTGGGGGGAATAATTGGAAGCAAGGTAGGCATTCCTACCATGGTAGGCGTCAGGCCTTCCTTTGGAATCCGGGGATCTTACTTCGCTGCCCTCCTGAACATAATCCAGCTCGTGGGGTGGACAGGGGTAATGCTCTGGATTGGAGGGCAGGCAGCACAGGCGGTATTGGCCTTTCCGGGAGTTGGATTTCGTGGGTGGGTAGTTGTGGCAGGCATCGTAACGACCATCTGGGCCTTGGTCGGCCACAGATTCTGGAAATGGCTTCAAAGGATTGCGGTTTCAGCACTAATGATACTTTGCGGTCTCATGACATACGTGGTCTTTCTTGAATATGGTTGGGGCCGCCTCCTCGAGGCCAAACCGGAGGGAGGGATGCCCTTCATGGTGGGTCTCGATCTCGTCATTGCCATGCCGATCTCCTGGCTCCCCCTCGTTTGCGACTATTCTCGATACGCCAAACGTTCCTCTTCTGCGTTCTGGGGGACCTGGCTCGGCTACTTTGTCGTGAGTTCCTTGATGTATGTGATCGGCCTGGGGGCAGCGATCGCCACTAAGTCCCCCACCCCAGACAGTATGGTCATGGAACTCATGGTGGGGTTGAGACTCGTTCTTCCTGCCCTAATCATCGTCCTCCTTTCCACATTTACGACCACTTTCCTCGACATTTACTCCACAGCCGTCTCGTCCATGAACATCTGGCCCCGTCTGGAAGAGGGCCGCGGGATCATCGCATGCGGGATACTGGGCACAACCCTTGCCCTGATATTTCCGGCAACGGCCTATGAGGGCTTTCTGCTGTTGATAGGATCGGTCTTCTGCCCCCTCTTCGGTGTGGTCCTGGCCGATTATTTCATTTTGCGAAGGAGTCGCTATCTGTCCGAGGAGCTCTACAAGAAGGATAGTACTTACTGGTATCTTGGTGGATTTAATCCTTGGGCCTTTGTCGCCTGGGGAGCAGGATTTGCCCTCTATCACATCCTTCAAAAAGGAACGGCCATTGGCTCCTCGATCCCGAGCCTTTTGGTTGCAGGCGCAATATACCTGATCCTGATGCACTTAATAGGCCGCCAGACAGGGTCTCATGGGCAAGGGATCGATGGTGCATCCTCCTAGAAGAAATCAAGTAAGGTGCTTCATGAAGGAGATCGACCATGGCTAAAAGGATCGTGATCGCAGCAGGGGGCTGGATCAGGAAACCATCCTTGCTAAAGAGCATCGTCACCAAAGACGATTTCATTATCGCTGCTGATGGTGGTCTT
>CBDUXJ010000156.1:0-6296 GCA_965371165.1 uncultured Syntrophobacterales bacterium
CATCTGGATCTTTTTTCTTTGCCGTCTGATTCCGACTTTTTACGAAATCATCAATAATAGTCCCCATAAAACCCAGGAAACTCGAGAATATAGAGGAAAAGCTTGACATTTTGCCCTATCATTTTATTGTAAGTACTTGTTCTTTCTGAATGAATGGGAGAACCAGATTGAAGGGATACATCGAAATCGATCAAGAGTTCTGCAAGGGATGTAAGCTATGCATCGAGTTTTGTCCTAAGGGGATTATTTCGCTCTCCAATAATCTCAATTTGACAGGATATCATCCCGCTTACTTTACCGAGGAGAATAGCAAGAAAGAGAAGCGACAGTGTACGGGTTGCTCAATATGTGCGATTGTCTGCCCGGAAGTCGCAATAGAGGTCTATCGTGGCTAAGGTATTGATGATGGGAAATCACATCGTAGCTGAAGCGGCCATAAGGGCAGGGTGCCGGTTCTACTTCGGCTATCCCATAACCCCTCAGAATGAGACGCCCGAGTATATGGCCGAGGCCTTATCGAAACTGGAGAATGGCGTTTTCATTCAGGCCGAAAGCGAATTGGCGGCTATCAATATGGTGATTGGTGGTAGCATGGCGGGTGAACGGGTGATGACCTCCTCCTCCAGCCCGGGAATCAGCCTGAAACAGGAGGGCATCTCCTATCTGGCGGCCTTAGAGCTGCCCGCCGTCATCGTCAATATGTGCAGGGGAGGCCCTGGCCTGGGCAACATCGCTCCTGCTCAGTCGGATTATTTTCAGGCAACGAGGGGAGGGGGACACGGGGACTATCGGAATATCGTATTGGCCCCCAGCTCATGTCAAGAATTGGCGGAGCTCACCACGGAGGCCTTCGATTTGGCTGATATTTACAGGACCCCCGTCATAATCTTAGGCGATGGAATGTTGGGTCAGATGATGGAGCCCGTTGAATTTCCCGACCGTAAGAATCCCAAGAAACTCCCCCCAAAGGATTGGTCCCTCACAGGGGCAAAGGGAAGGCCAGGCCGCTTCATACGATCCCTCATTTTGGATCCCGTTCTGGAAGAGGAACACAACTGGAAGCTGATGAGAAAGTACGAGAGGATCCAAAAAAAGGAGGTCAGATGTGTGACCTTCCTGCTGGAGGACGCCAAGATGGTAGTCGTTGCCTTCGGGACAGCTGCGCGTATCGCGAAGGGCGCTGTAAAAAGGGTGAGGGAACAGGGTTTGAAGGTTGGATTGTTCAGGCCTGTTACCCTTTGGCCCTTTCCGGGGGGAGTCTTGGAAGCATTGGGGAAGAGAGTAAAGCTCTTTCTGGTCTTCGAGATGAACATGGGGCAAATGGTCGAGGATGTGAGAATTGCCCTGGGAAGGGATTCGGATATCCATTTTTACGGGAGACCGGGGGGCATTGTTTCAACTCCTCTGGAGATCTCCCGAGTCATATCAAGCCAATACCTGCAGAAGAAACTGTGAGACGAGCTATGAAGAAGGTTTTTTCGAGGCCGAGGAGTTTAAAAAGAGTTCCCTTTCACTACTGTCCGGGATGCGGACATAGTATCATTCACCGTTTGATTGCCGAAATCATCGATGAGATGGGGTTGAGAGAGATCACCATCGGAGTCCCGCCTGCGGGATGTGCAGTCCTCGCCTACTTCTACTTCGATTTCGATATGGCGGAATCGCCCCATGGAAGGGGAACGGCTCTAGCAACGGGTCTCAAGAGGGCCCTCCCCGACCGATTGGTATTTACGTATCAGGGAGATGGTGATATCGCCGCCATCGGAACCGCCGAGACAATTCATACCGCAAATCGGGGCGAGAACATCACCGCCCTTTTCATTAATAACGTTTGCTACGGCATGACGGGGGGGCAGATGGCTCCAACCACGGTATTAGGCCAACATACGACGACATCTCCTGGAGGCAGAGATGGACTGCGGGATGGATACCCCATTAGGTTAAGCGAAATGGTGGCATTAACCGAGGGAAGTGCCTATATCGAAAGAACGGCGGTAAACAGTCCTGCCAATATCAGGAAAACGAAGAGGGCTATTGCCAAAGGCTTTAAAGTTCAAATGGATGGCCTTGGGTTTTCCTTAATCGAGATGTTATCCCCATGTCCCACCAATTGGAAGATGAGTTCCCATGAGGCATGTCAATGGATCGAGAAGGAGATCGTTCGCTCCTATCCCTTGGGCGTGATCAAGGACTGAACGAAGAGGGGTAAAGAATGCTGATCAAAACGATCTTTTCGGGATTCGGGGGACAGGGCGTCCTGTCGATGGGATATATCTTCGCCTATGCGGCGATGGCGGATGGGAGGAATGTGACATATCTTCCATCATACGGAGCCGAGGTAAGGGGTGGAACTGCCAACTGCACGATAGCCATCTCGGATGATGAGATTGCCTCCCCCGTGGCTTCATCCCCTGAATTCGTCGTCGTCATGAATAATCCATCCCTATTGCGATTTCAGAACATCGTCCAGTCCGGCGGCATCATCTTTTTGAATGCAAACATGATCGATGCTCTGCCCATTCGTGGTGATATCGAACTATGCGAAATCCCAGTCAATGACCTCGCAAAGAGGTTAGGCAATGAAAGGGTTGTAAACGTGGTCATGCTGGGGTTCTTCGTCAAAAAGACTGGCCTCGTTTCACGGGAAGGGGTGGAAAAGGCGTTGAAAGACACATTCTCTTCTCGGGGGAAGGCATTAGTTGACCTGAACAAGAAGGCCTTCATGGAAGGCCATGAGTACGATTGACGAGAACGATTCAGAAGGGGAGGAAGGGATGTCCGTCAAACAGATTTCCATCAGCTTGGAGAATGTTCCGGGGAAGTTTTCGGATGTGATCGAAAATTTGGGGGAAAATGGGATCAGTATTATCGCCCTCAGTGTAGCCGATACTGCGGATATCAGCGCCGTTCGATTTGTGGCCAATGACTACGAAAAAGCGGCCAATATATTAAAAAGCCGTGGTTATTCCGTCAAGATAACGGATGTATTGGCCGTAGAAGCTCCGCATCATCCCGGAGGACTCAACGCCGTCCTGAAGCCCCTCAAAGAGGCAAATATTAATATAAATTACCTCTATACCTGCTTAGCGAGATCTGAAAACGCCGTGCTCATCGTGGGGGTAGACAATGACAATATGGAAGAGGCTGTTCGAGTTCTGAGGAGAAATTGGGTTCGGATGATCGATGAGGAGATATACACGATCTACAGCCAATAGCTTGATTTCATGAGATTTTCCTACGATGGGCTTGCGTAACTATGGAGGCCTGCGAGGATATATGAAACTCCGAAATAGGTGAATAGAACGGCTATAAAACCGATTAGGGATAAAATGGCCATTCTCCTTCCCCTCCAGTCCCGGGTGATCCTGGCATGGAGAAATGCCGCATAAATGAGCCAGGTAATGAAGGACCAGGTTTCCTTTGGATCCCAACTCCAGTAACTCCCCCATGCATAATTTGCCCAAGCCGCTCCGGTAATGATTCCCACCGTCAACATGGGGAATCCAAAGACGATCGCCCGGTAATTGATCTCATCCAACGTTTTGGTATTCGGTAGCCATCCAATGCCTCCGTAGATTTTCTCCCATCGATGCTGAATCAAAAAGAAAAAGCTGATCCCGAAAGATACGGCAAAAGCGGCGTAGCCGAAAAAGCAGGCGATGACGTGAAAGGCAAGCCAATTGCTCTGCAATGCGGGCATTAGCGGCTTTATCGTTGCATCGCTGCCTGGAAGAATGGATGAGGCGGCAATAGCCATGAAGGCGAAAGCAATGGCGAAGGTTCCGATAATCCTTTGTTTAAAACGGAATTCCAGCAAGAGATATATGAGGACTATGGTCCATGAGAAGAAGATCAGCGATTCATACATGTTCGATAAAGGGATATACCCATACCCTGTTTTATGGGTTTCGATCCATCGGTAGATGATGCCGAGGGTGTGAATGAGGAAACCCCCTGAAGTAAGAGATGTGGCTGCTATCCCGATATATCTTTTTCGGTTCCCGAGGAAAAATAGGTAAAGCAGAAAGGAACAGAGGTAAACGTACATGCAGACGGAGAAGAGGGTAGGGCTTATTAGATCCGTTTCCATATTGCGACCCCGATCGAATTCGGTTCCCTTTGATTTAATGAATTTAATCGGGATCCATCACACATGTCAAGCTCTTTAGCGGGCAATTTCAAAATCTTGAATATGGAGATAAACTATGATAATAATATAAGATTAGGTTAAATTTATAGGCTTTCACCTCAGGAGTACGATAATGCATATTGATGAGAACAAAAAATTCGACAAAAGAACCATAGATAAGAACCTGCGGGAAGGGGTAATTCCCGCCGAGGAGTGGGAGCAGTTTCTCAAAAGTCTCCCCGATGTTTCCGGTAAGGTAGACTTTGTCATGTCCGAAGAAGAAGAAGAAGGAGAGATCATCGAGGATAAGAAAAGGAGATCGAAGGAATCCGTTGACGAAGAAACCACCCCGGAGAAGAAATAAGAGCTGAGGTGGATATGCCTATCTACGAATATCGCTGCAAGAGATGTAATGGCGAGTTTAGTGCGCTGATCATCCGTTCTGGAGGCGAATCGAAAATCCGATGTAAAATGTGTGCTTCGACCGAACTGACGCGGTTGTTATCACGCTTCACCTATCACCAGTCGGAGGAGTCCCGTCTCGCGGAATTCGACACGAGGAAACATCGATATGATACCTTCTATAAGGATTCCCGCAACGTAGGATTATGGGCCAAGAAGCGGGCTGAAAATTTAGGGGTTGATTTGGGGCCGAAATTCGATGAAGTAGTGGAAAATGCTCGTACAGGAAAGATTCTCGAGGATTATGAAAAATAGATAAGTCAATAATTACCATTATTTCAGCCTCCACAATTTTAAATCAAGTTAAGAGATCAAAATGGCGGAAAGGGACTATTACGAAATCCTAGGCGTCGGAAGGGATGCGGGCGAGGAGGAAATCAAGCGATCCTACCGGAGATTGGCAATGCAGTATCATCCGGATAGGAATCCTCGGGATAGGGAAGCGGAGGAGAGGTTCAAAGAGGCCTCTGAGGCCTACGAAGTCCTGAGGGATCCACAAAAGAGGGAAATCTATGACCATTATGGCCACGAGGGGCTAAAAGGAACAGGGTTTACCGGCTTTAGGGGATTTGAGGATATCTTCTCCACGTTTGGCGATATCTTCGAGGATTTCTTCGGGTTTGGGACCACCCGAAGGGGCCGAACAATGGCACGAGCCGGTGCCGACTTGAGGTACGACATGACCATATCCTTTCTCGATGCCGCCTTCGGGAAGGAAAGAGATATTGAGATACCCAAGTCCATGACGTGCGATTATTGCGGGGGGTCTGGGGCTGAACCCGGAACTTCCCCCTCAACTTGCCCCACTTGTGGAGGGCATGGTCAAGTCTCTCGCTCCCAGGGGTTCTTCAGCATAACCACCACATGCCCCCACTGTCAGGGGGAAGGAGAGGTTATCCACACGCCGTGTGGTCAATGCAGGGGCAGGAAAAAGGTGCGAAGAAAGAAGAGCATCGCCTTGAAAATTCCCCCGGGGGTTGAGACGGGATACAGGCTGAGATTGAGTGGAGAAGGAGAAGAAGGGGAGAGAGGAGGCCCAACTGGGGATCTGTATGTGATTATTCACGTGGAACCCCATGAATTCTTTGGTAGGGACGGAGATGATATTACCTGCCAGATTCCCATATCCTTTTCCCAAGCCACCCTGGGAGAGGAAATCGAAGTCCCTACATTGAACGGAACGAGGAAATTAGCCGTCCCAAAGGGTACCCAGAGCGGACAGCTTTTTCGATTAAAGGGGGAGGGTTTTTATCACATGAGGGGGTATGGGATGGGAGATGAGATCGTTCAGGTTATCGTGAAGACCCCGACCAAGTTGACCAAAAGACAAGAAGAGTTGCTGGGGGAGTTTTCAACGATCGAAGAAGGGAAGGGCAAAAAGGGGTTTTTCAGGAAAAGGAAAAGATGAGGAAAACGGTAATTTGCCCGCAATGCCGAAAGGAAACGACATGGGAGGGGAATCCCTACCACCCTTTTTGTTCAGAACGGTGTAAGCTCATCGATTTGGGATCGTGGATCGATGAACGATATGCAATTCCCGAGGAAAAAGACAATCAAGCTCCGCATGATAAGGAGGAAAAAGCATAAGATTGAAAGGAATCTTACGGTTTGCTCCTTATTTCTTCGGACAGCGTCAGGAAAGTCGCTGTCCTATTTAATTTCCCCGCCAGGCTTTCATATTTGCCTTGTAACGAGACTTTTTCCT
>CBDUXJ010000157.1:0-6269 GCA_965371165.1 uncultured Syntrophobacterales bacterium
CACTTTCTTGAAGAAGCGCGACGATGACGATAAAAACGAAAGTCATTGACAGAAACCGTACAAGGGATGAAAATAAACGGGGGAATTCCTCATGATATCAGCCATTCTCCTGGCGGCAGGCGAATCTAAAAGGATGGGCAGGACCAAACTCCTTCTGAAATGGGGCCAACGGACTATCATCGAGAAATCCGTGGATACCCTGCTGGCATCGAAAATCGGTGAGCTGATCGTTGTCCTCGGCCACCAAGCCCGGGAGATCTTAAGAAAGTTGGGGGTAAGAAGCCTGAAAGCCGTCATTAACCATCAATACCGAATGGGTATGAGTACCTCCATCCGGCGAGGCCTGGGAGAGGTGGGCCCGAAGTCCGAAGCCATCTTGATCGCACTGGCCGACCAACCCTTCATCGAAACGGATCTGATCGATCATCTCATCCATATCTACCGCCAAAATCCCCATGGGATCGTTCTGCCCTCCTATAAGGGAGAGAGAGGCCACCCCGTGATATTGAATAGGTTCCGCTACCAAGAAGAGATGAGGAATTTGACGGGGGATGTGGGGTGCAGGCCCATCCTGAACCGTTACCCGGAGGATATCCTTGAGGTCGAGGTGAAATCGGAAGGCGTCATCGCTGATATTGATTCCTGGGAGGAATATATCACCAGAGGTATCCCTGCAAAGGGGGTTAAACGTAATGACACGAAGTGACCTTCAATTAAAAGACCTTCTCATTTTGATCAGGGGAGCCGGCGAAATGGCAACGGGTGTGGCCCACACCCTTTGGCAGGCCCATTTTAGGGTATGGATGACCGAAATCCCTCAACCTTTGGCGGTAAGGCGGGAGGTCTCATTCTGCGAAGCCATCTATGAGGGAGAAAAGCAGGTAGAGGGAGTTACGGCCAAATATATTCAAACCGCCGATGAAATCAATGATACTTGGAAGGAGGGGATGATCCCCTTGTTGATCGATCCCGAGACGAAATCAAGGGAGATACGTAAGCCTCATGTCCTTGTGGATGCCATCGTGGCCAAGAAAAACTTGGGGACGAAGATAACCGATGCCCCTTTAGTGATCGGTTTAGGCCCTGGTTTCGCCGCAGGGCGTGATGTTCACGTGATCATCGAGACCCAAAGGGGCCACGATTTGGCCCGCCCCATCTGGGAGGGGGAGGCGGAACCCAATACGGGGATAGCCGGAGAAATATTGGGATACTCGGAGGAACGGGTCCTTCGGACACCCGTGGGGGGAATATTCAAGGCCTATAAAAAGATCGGCGAACAGGTGTGCGATGGGGACGCCGTAGCCACTGTGGGGGGGGTTCCTGTAAAGCCGCGGATCACTGGGGTACTGAGGGGGATATTACGGGATGGAACCCGCGTCAAGGAAAGGATGAAAGCGGGAGACATAGATCCCAGGGGCAAGGAGGCCTACTGTTATTCCATTTCCGACAAAGCAAGGTCCATCGCTGCCGGCGTGCTGAAAGCCATCCTGATGCGCTTCAATGTGTAAGGTGGCGATGATCGCTCCCTAGGTCATTTGGTCGGTTTGTCGCCCCCCAGGGCGAGATATTGGGATGGAACGGATAAATCGGAGAGATCGAACTGAAACGGGGACCAACCTTTCACCGGCCTTTGAATCCCTCTTCCTTTGAAACGGGGAGCTTGACCATGACGGTTGTGCCTCGGGCCCTTTCGCTCTTGATAAAAATTTCCCCGCGGTGTCTTCGTACAATCCATTGGGAGAGGGTCAAGCCCAGCCCTTCCCTCTCTGGGCCGCGGCTGGAATAGAAAGGATCAACGGCCCTCCTCTTCTCCTCCTGCCTCATCCCGATCCCCGTATCCGTGATGGAGATGGTTATCCAGTCACGGTCGGTGCGGGATTTCAGCGTTAACGTCCCCCCTGGGCCCATGGATTCCATGGCATTGGATATGATATGGAGAAAAGCCTCCCTCAATTCACCCTTGTCCCCGTGGATGGAAGGGAGCTTTCGTTGATCCTCGCTGACCTCGACCTGGATTCCCTTTGACTCAATATCCTCGGCCCATTTCTCCCTTGCCAGGACAATCAATTCCCTGAACAGGTGCTGTGTGTTTACGCGACTTAACTCCTTTTCAGCCCCCTCCTTGGCGAACTTCCGTAGTTTCCCTACCATGGCCACGCCCTTGAGGGCAGCCTCCTCAACCTCCTTGAGGTCCTCCATCCGGCCACCTTCTTTTAAATCCCCAGTCCCAAGATCGAGCCGATCCAGGATATCTTCCAGGATATTTTCGAAAAAATTGCTGATCTTCCTCATCACCTCTTCCATGGCCAGATCTTTAGCGGTCTGAATCTCCTTCTGCTCACTCACCTTCCTACCCCTGATGTCGCGAATAAACCCCGTTACGCCGAGTATCTTCCCTTGATGGTTGTGTTTGGCTCCCAGGGTAAGGCTCAAGGGAATCGCCCTTCCATCCTTTGTCAAGCCCTCTGTTTCAAACTCTTCTACATGCCCGTCGGCACAAACACGGGCCAGGAACTCCTCATAGGATTCCCCTGACTCCTCGGAAAGGATGGTCTTGTCCAGGAATTTCCCCTTGACCTCCTTTTCGGAATAACCCAAAAGGGTTTCCGCCCCTCGATCCCATGTTCGGATCGATCCCCTTTCATCCAATTCCACGATTCCATCGGTAATGCACGCCATCCGATCCCATAGGTCCCTCTTCTCCCTCTCCAATTGCCGAGTCTCCGTGACCTCCTTGATGACATGGACGGATCCGATCAGCTGCTTTTCCATGCTGAGAAGGGGGGAAATGGTAATGGCAAAAATTCCGTCGTACTTGAGGCTCTCGACCTCGTCAGCGAAGGACATTCCCGCTCGTACCATTCTCTTGTAGTCGTAGAGGGATACGGGAAAGACCTTTTCGTTATAGAATATTTCGTCGCAGTCTCGGCCCATAACGTTCTCCAGGAGGAAACCATATCGATCGAATAATACTCTGTTGGTTTTGAGGATTCGAAATTCATCGTCACAGATGATGATGAGATCCGAAAGGGAATCGATGGCATTTTCCCACTCGCTCTTGGCCTGGCAGACCTTATCGAAAAGCTGTCTATTCCCGACGGCCACCGAAATTTGCTGTACCAAGACTACCAAGAGGTCCACCTTATCCCGGGTCAGTCTCTCCCTTTGATCCGTCGTTAAACTCAGGGTTCCGAGGATTTGGCCGCCGAATTCCAGGGGAAAGCTTGCATGATACATCATCCTCCCCTTCTGGGTGATGGCTCCTGAAAGGTCGGCGATCTCCGTTAAATTTTTGACGATGAGGGGTTTCTTCCCCTTCGCCGCTTTGCCTGGAATGCTCTCGGCGAGATGGATATCCTCTACCTCATCTTGGTATTCCTTGGACAGGCCGTGATGGGCGTACAGTTTGAGCCGTTGGGTTCTTTCATCGATGAGATGGATATATCCTATACGAAACCCCGTTAAATCCAAAACAAGCATGAGGGCCTTTTTAAGCATGGATTTGATATTCTGCTCAATATAGATCAAATCCGCAAAGCGGCCGACAAAGTCGATGGGAATCGTTCCCCCGTTCCCTTTCTCATTTTTCAAACGGCGCCCTAATTGGACCAATGCTTCTCCCCTCAATGAATCGATCCCCTTTTGAACCCCTTACCCCGGGTGTCCTACTTCTTTTCTAAGAAACCCAGCCTCTGGAGATCCTCCTTACTCACCCTATGGTGACCACCTGGGGTCCTATAGGACTTTATCTTTCCGGAATAGATGTAATTCCTTATGGTCTGGGTGGAAACCCGAAGAATCCTTGCCGCCTCCATTGTAGTATAAAACAAAATCGTTTCGATGTCTCTACCTCCCATCACTGCCTCAACGTTTGAGGTTTTTCCAGTAAGTTTGCATTTTTAATGCCAATTTGTTGATATTATGCAAAATTTATCGCTTACATTGCCTAAGTCCCTGTTTTACAACCCTTTTTTCGCAATACAATAGGCAATGGGAGGGTGATTCAAGTGAAGAGAGATGATTACAGGTGGTAGCGGATGCCCAAGCCATCGAGGAAATCAAGCCTGATCTTTTTAAGCACCTTGATGACAAAAATCGGCACGATAACGGCGAAAAGAAGAGCAATAACTTCAGTTAATGAGTAAAGCGCTTCCCCCACAGGCAGGGTATTCTGGTAAATTTTAATAAAAATTATCAAGATATGGAACATCTATAAATAATATCCCAGTTTGGCACAATATATGCTAAGAATCATGAAAAGTGGGAAATCCAGTGGAATTGCAATGAAATACTGGGGCATACTTTCCATCCTTATCTGCTCAATTATACTGCCCATGGGGGCAGACGGTGAGATCTATAAATGGGTGGATGAGAGGGGAAACCCTCATTTTTCCGATACACCGCCCCCACGTGGTGAAGTGGTGTATGAGACCGTAATGGAGGTATCCTCCTTTTCCCGTGGAGAATCGGTGGACCACCCCAAGGAGATCCATTTCCCCTCCTCAGGCGCCCGCCTCTACTCGGGAAAACCCCTTTATTTCTGGCGGGATCAGTTCGAGATGCTGAACTCGAAGATCGGCATGAAACAAAAGGATATTCGGTTATTGAAGAGCGCCATCGACAAAACGGATATGTACCGGCCCGAGAAAAAGAGTGGGATGATCATCTATCCCAGGGAACTCAGGGTCGATGGAAGGCTTTTGAATACCAGAGACCAATTCATAGAGCAATGGACCCATCAGACCGAGCGGCTCAGGGAATTGGAGGAGGAGCTTCGGAAGTTGAGGGACAAGGCCAAATTGGTCGGCGTCCCCCGAGGGATTTGGGAAGATTAATCCCGTAACTGGTGCCTTAAAGGAAAGGGGATCGCGTCATGATCGTCCAATGTGAACAGTGCATGGCGAAATATAGGCTACAAGAATCCAGAATCCCGGGGGAGAGGGCTAAGGTCAAATGCTCAAGATGCCAACACATATTCCTCTTCTCCAAGGAAAAACCATCCCAGCAGGAACCTTCCATTCAGCTTTCCCTCGAGGAGGGACCCGACAAATCAGTTCAAGCTCCTTTCCAATGCCCTCAGTGCGGATTCCAACAACCTCATTCCCAAGAGTGCATCAAATGTGGCATCATCTTCAGTAAGTACAAGCCAAGGGATGAAATAACGCCTCCCCCCTCTTCTCAGGATGCAATGGGATATGGAGTGGGCAAGAATGTCCTCCATGATGGAGCTGAAGCAAGTCCCATGACATACGCCGGATTTTGGGCCCGGTTCGGCGCTCACCTGATTGATGGGGTTATTGCGGGGGTTATTGTGAAAGTCTCCATGTATTTGATCATGTTTCCTATCTCCTATTATCTCTCCCGCAATTACATGTCGGGCAATCCCCAGTTGGGAATGGTCGCCTCCTCTTTACCGATAGTCCTTGCAATTACCATGATAGTTGGCATATCAGCTCAATCTCTCTATTTCATCGGCATGTGGGGGCGCAGGGGAGCGACCCTGGGGAAGATGGCCATGCGGATCAAAATCGTGAGCACCGACGGGTCCGACATCTCTTACGGGGCCGCATTTCTCCGTTACATCGGAACCATCATTTCCGGATTCCTCTTCGGTCTCGGGTACCTATGGATGCTCTGGGATGATAAGAAGCAGACGTGGCACGACAAGATTGCGTCCACCTGCGTAGTTCGAACCCAATGATCTCCACCTGTTCAATCGATCCTTCTTATGATGGGTTGCCCCCCTCGATCCGTAGTGCCGACCAACACCAGATGAGCCAGGCCCACGAAGAGCCCGTTCTCAACAACCCCCGGGATATCGTTTAACTCCAGTTCCAAAGCCTTCGGGTCCTTTATCTCGGGGAACCGAGCATCAATGAGCATATTCCCCTGATCCGTGATTACCGGGCCGTCCTTTTTCACCCCCATCCGTAATACTGGATTGCTACCTAATCCCCGAAGTTTTTTCATCACGGGATGAACGGCAAACGGGAGCACCTCCACCGGCACCGGACACTTCTCACCCAGATACTTCACCAATTTTGAGTCATCGACGACTACGACAAATAGATCTGCCAAGCCATCCACGACTTTCTCTCGGGTGTGGGCCCCCCCTCCCCCTTTGATGAGATCCTTGTTTGGGTCGACCTCGTCGGCCCCATCAATAGCGATATCAATCTTTGATACATCGTCTAAGCTCCGGATAACAATGCCATTCTCCCTGGCGATCATTGCCGACTGATACGAGGTTGGAATGCCGATGATCTCCA
>CBDUXJ010000158.1:0-6221 GCA_965371165.1 uncultured Syntrophobacterales bacterium
AACCAACGGAGCCCACAAGGTGAAATAGGAAGATGAGAAAAATGAATTTTTTGTACACCTTCTCCCTCCGAAATCCCGATGAGATCTTCAGGATCCCAATCTCACCGAAATGAACCGGGTTTCTCCTGGTTTAAGGACTATTTTGATTGTTTTAGATTTGAATTTGCTATGGGAAAAGGAGAGGACATGTTCCCCGGGTTTCAGCCTTAGGGGGCCAGCTATAGGAGTTGTATCCACATATTTTCCATCTATAGAGACCTTTGCCCAGGGATAGACGATGAGTTTTATGAAGCTATACCCTTGGCTCTTATCGGTATAGAATCCTATTTTCCCCTTGAGTTGTTTGGGCAGGAGGGCCGTGAAGTCAAATGTTCTGTGATATCGATATATCGTATACGCAGAAGCTAGGGCCATGAGAATTATGACCATGAGGGCATAACCGAAGGATATCCTTTTTTTCCGCCGAAATTGAGCGGGTTTTTCCCCATCCGCCCCTTCGCGATGGAAGATCATCTCCAAGAATGATGAGAAAGCGCGGGTCCGATCCTCGCTCTCTTCAGGAAGAAGCCGTTCCAATGAGATCTTTAGGTCTTCCATGGTCTTGAAACGCTTTTGTGGCTTCTTCTGCAAACACTTCATGGTTAACCAATGGAGTCTCCATGGGATTCCCGTGGTCAATTTCCTTGGCCCCTTTGGCTTCTTACTGAGCACGCTGGCGATAACCTCTTCAACTCCATCTTCTCCGAAGGGCCTTCTTCCCGTAAGCATCTCGTATAGGACGACCCCGAGGGAGAAGATATCCGACCGTGGATCTGCCTTCTCCCCTCGGATCTGTTCGGGGGACATATATTCGGGTGTTCCAATGGCAATTCCGGGCTGTGTTAAGGGGCTTTTCCCCGGAACATAGGCGATGCCGAAGTCGGTCAATTTCACCTCTCCTTTTTCGGTGATAAATATATTCCCCGATTTCACATCTCGGTGGACAATGCCCCTTTGATGCGCGTAATGCAGAGCGTCGGCGGCTTTAGACGCTATAGTCATTGCAGCTTCAACGGGAATGACCCCTGTTGTCTCTACCACTTCCCCTAAATCCTTGCCCTTGAGATACTCCATGGCCAGATAGTAAGACCCCCTCTCAAACCAGAAGTCGAAGATATTGACAATTCCCTCGTGGGCCATTGAGGCGGAGGCTTTTGCCTCCCTTTTGAAACGTTCCACCATCTCGGTATCCGCTTTGAGGGAAGGGAGCAACTCCTTGATTGCCACCCTTCTATCCAGGGATTTCTGAATGGCCAAATAAACCGTGGACATCCCCCCTTTGCCGAGTTCGTCAAGAATTTGATAGTTGCCAACCTTTTTTTTCATGGGATTTCAGCTATCCCTCTTGGGATCTGGAGGACCCATGCTCCGGCGAAAGATCCTCGGCCAAACCCGCGATATCGCCCTCCTTCAAAAAGGGCGAAATTGACTTTTCAACCCCCCGGTGATAGCGTATAAGAGGATTTTTTGTGGGTATGACTCATTAATTATGACGGCAAAATCAAAAAAAGGCAAGCGTACCAAGAGAATTCCCGTTCAGGGTGGCACGGAATTCCCTCTCCGAAGAGGGAAACTGGTGGTTATTTCAGGAACAGACCTTCAAAAGACCTTTTCCATTGAGGGAAAGGAGGTGACCATCGGCTCTCAGGGGGATAACCATTGTGTCCTCAACGATCCTACCGTGTCCCGTCATCACGCCGCTATTGAGGAAACCAGGGAAGGGTATGTTCTGAGGGATTTAGGCAGCACAAATGGAACTTTCCTTGGCGGGATTCTCATCAAGGAGGCCTATCTTGAGTATGGATCAATTATTGGCTTGGGAAATACCCGGCTCCAGTTCGTTCCCCTTGAGGAGAGAGTAGAGATTCCCCCGTCCCAGGAGCATTATTTTGGGGATGTTTTTGGGAGCAGCGTTGAGATGAAGCGCATTTTTACCATGCTAAAAAAAATTTCCCCTACTGATATCACCGTGACCATAGAGGGCGAAACGGGGACCGGGAAGGAGTTGGTGGCCCGGGCGATTCACTCCCGTAGCCAGAGGGCGAAGGGTCCCTTTGTGGTTATCGATTGTGGCTCCATATCCAAGAGCCTCATCGAAAGCGAGCTGTTTGGACATGAAAAGGGGGCCTTCACCGGGGCAACCCAAGCCCGCAGGGGGGCCTTCGAAATGGCCAATGGGGGGACGATTTTCATCGACGAAATAGGAGAGCTGGGCCCGGAAATGCAGCCAAAACTGCTCAGGGTACTGGAACAGAGAGAGGTGAGAAGGTTGGGCGGGAATGAGGTATCTAAGGTTGATGTAAGGGTCATTGCGGCCACCAATAGGGATTTGGTTTCTGAGGCCCAAAGGGGTCGGTTCAGGGAGGATCTCTTCTATCGGATCTCCGTGGTGAGGATTCACCTCCCCCCCTTAAGGGAGAAGGGGGAAGATATTCCGTTCCTCGCTCAACAATGCGCGCGGGAATTCAGCGAGCAGTATGGGGGTGGAGGGGATGTGGCGGTTTCCGCAGAGGCCCTTGAGATCTTGAGGCATTACCATTGGCCGGGGAATGTAAGGGAGCTGAGAAATGTCATCACCAGGGCCATGGCCATGGGAAATGGCAAGGTCCTTCAACCCCGGGATTTCATCATGCCCCTTTCCTCCGAGGGTAGACAACGAGTGCCCACCCTTGATTCCCTTGTCGGGAAGACATTGGAGGAGATCGAGAAGGCGGCCATCATGAAAACCCTCAAAGCCCATGGCGGAAATAAGAGCGTCGCCGCCCGGGTTTTGGGCATCGCATACTCCACCCTTTACGAAAAAATCAAGAAATATGAACTCTCCTAAAACCGAATAGCAGCATTCGATTTTCGCATAGTTCCCCTCGATGAATCCCCGAAATCAATCCCGCACGAAATCACCAATTAAAAATCATTAATAAAATCCATATCTTACAATCGACTCTCCTTCGAACATTTTCACGTGGGTTGGTACGGAGATTGCTGAATAAGGGCAGGTGCTCTAAAGTTCATTCATCAGGGAGACCAAAGGCTATGAAAGGAATTTTCGAGAGGGTAGTTGGAATCGGGAGAGCCGCAGATAATTCCGGTGAGGCCATCTGGAAGAGAACGAGGATCAACGGTCCCACCAAGACAGGCTCTAAACGAGAGCCATTGAAGGCCGGTACGCTCCTGAGGGACAGGTATAAGGTAGAGGATTTTTTATTTTGGGATGGAAGGCATAGCCATTACATTGTCATGGATATCGTGGGCAAGCGGATCTGCGAGCTAAGGGAATCTCCAAAGGATCAAGGAATTGAAGTTGAAAGGGAGATCGTCACAAAACAGTTGAACCACTGGGGGATAGTGCGAAGATATGATCTGTTTAGCGAGGATAACAGGACCTATATAGTCTCGGATTATCATAGTGCCCCTGATCTCGAGGATACCCGAAGATTTCTTTCGCCCCATGATATCCTCGGGATCGCCTTCACCTTGGTCGATACATTGCATTACCTTCACAGCCATGGAATAGCTCAAGTCGATCTCTCAACCAGGAACATCAAGGATATAAAGGAAGTCCAGAAGATCATCGATTTCAGCGGTTGTCGACTTTTCAGCGGACCTTCGACCGAGGGGTTCAGGGAGGCAAGGGATAGGGATTTTTTGGGGCTCATCGATTTACTTGAAAGATTAATCCTGAGGATAATGGAAGAATCGGAGGGTCCATCCCTCCTCCATCTCATCAAGGGCTTAGAGGAAATGGTCGTCAGCCCCCCCAATTCGGCAGCGGATTTTAAGGAGAGGCTATCTCAGTGCAATACCATGGAGGCGAACATGGGGGATGATAGGGCTAAGATCCCGGGGATACCGCAGGATGAGAACAAATGAGCGGCCCTCCCCCCAGGGGTAGCCCTTAGAAGACGTACCGCCGCATGCTGATATTGAGCAGCAAGCCCACCCCGGCCATCATGGTTAGGATGGCCGAGCCCCCATAACTCATGAAAGGAAGCGGCATTCCCACAACTGGCATCATGCCCAAGGCCATGCCGATGTTAATGATCACATGCCAGAAGACCATGGAGACAACACCGAAGGCGACAATGGCCCCGAATCGATCCTTGGATCGGATGCTAATATTCGACCCCCACGCTATGAGGAAGAGGTAGAGGCCCAAGAGGATAAGTCCCCCCGCAAGTCCCCACTCTTCGGCCCAAACCGAGAAGACGAAATCTGTGTGCTGAGCGGGGATAAAGTGGAGTTTGGTTTGGGTTCCCTTGAGAAATCCCTTTCCCAGGACTCCCCCTGAGCCAATGGCGATCTTTGACTGGATAATGTGATATCCGGCGCCCAGAGGATCGAGCTCAGGCCTGAAGAAGGTGAGGATTCTCTTTTTCTGATAAGGCATCAGGAAATTCCACATAAAGGGGAGGATCGACATCCCTCCGATGATCATGATCACCAGGGATTTCCATTCGATCTTGACAAAGAGGACGATGGAAAAGCCGATGAGCAAGAGGCTGATCGCCGTACCCAAATCGGGTTGTTTCGCAACCATCAAGGACGGAACCAGTAAGATGATAAATGGGAAGATGAGCTCCCTTAATCGGTACCCATCTTTTTTGGGGAAGCGATCGAAATATTTTGCCAAGGCAAGGATGATGGCGATCTTAGCCAGCTCAGCAGGTTGAAAGAAAAACGGTCCTATCTTTATCCATCGGGAGACTTCGGGATGTATGGCGCTGTAAATGAATATTCCCATAAGCAGGATTAAAGAGATTCCGTAGAAGAAATAGGCGAAATCCCGGTAAAATCGATAGTCGAAGACGGTGATAAAGATGGCAATGGCCAGACCGATCCCTATCCAGAGGATCTGTTTGGCATATAAATGGGATTCCACTTGCCCAAAGGTAGCGCTGTAGAGGTTGAAAACCCCGAGAAAGGAGATGATAAGGACGAGGATGAGCAAAGGCCAGTCGAAGTGGGTGAGTAATCTTCGGTCTATCATCATTTTCCAAGACCTCGGGGGTCGGTCATCGAGTAAAATCCCTGGAATTGAGGGAATCCATTTCACTTCTCCGCGCGATCAGAGGAGGGAACTTCCCCTCCTCCTTGAGGATATTGAGATATTTTTGAATAACCTTCCTAGCGAGGGGTGCGGCGGCGGAGGCGCCGTACCCTCCATGTTCCACAAGAACCGCCACCGAGATGATCGGATCCTCCATGGGGGCATAAGCCACGAACCAGGCGTGGTCACGGTGTTCGTAGGGGATATCTTCCTTCGCCACATCCTCTTTTAGACTGATGACCTGGGCCGTTCCCGTCTTGCCCGATACGGTCACACCCTTGATTCGGGCAATGCGCCCGGTTCCATGGGCTTCGTTCACCACGCCAGAGAGGGCTTCCCGGATGATCATCAAATTCTCCGGGGAGACGGGAGCTTTGCCAATTGAAACAGGCTCGTATGATTTCAACAACTTCCCATTTGCCCCTTCGATCCGCTCCACTAGTTGGGGAAGGTAGAGGATTCCTTCCGTTGCAACGGCGGAGATAGCGTTCAGCAGTTGGAGTGGAGTGACCAAGACATACCCCTGGCCGATGGCGACGGAAAGGGTTTCCCCCCCATACCAGGCCTCATTATAAACCTTCTTCTTCCATTCCGAGGTTGGGATGAGCCCGGGCTTTTCATCGTTGAGGGATATTCCCGTCGGTTTACCCAGGCCGAAGGCCTTCGCATACTTGGCCAGGGTGTCAATCCCCAGCCTCTGGCCGACTTGATAAAAGTAGACGTCACAGGATTCCACAAGAGCACGATGAAGGCTTACTTTCCCGTGCCCCCCTTTTCTCCAGCCTCGGTAGGTACGATTTCCAAACCGGTAGCTCCCCCCGCAGAAAATGATTTCTTGGGGAGAGATAACCCCTTCCTCCAAACCGGCAATAGCGGTTATCACCTTAAACACCGACGCCGGCGGATATTGACCCTGTATGGCCCTATTCTGTAAAGGGTGAAAGGGATTTTGGATCAGGGTTTCCCAATCATCGTGATTTATTCCCCCTGCAAAGAGGGAGGGGTCGTAGGAGGGGTGGCTGACCATGGCGAGGATTTGGCCGTTTTGTGGATTCATGGCCACAATGACCCCTTCTTTTCCTTGGAGCAGGGTTTCAGAGGTCATCTGGAGGTCGAGGTCAATAGTGAGAAAGAG
>CBDUXJ010000159.1:0-6200 GCA_965371165.1 uncultured Syntrophobacterales bacterium
GGAAAGAGTTGATTTCGGCGACCTGATAATGACCATCGAATCCACCGATGGAAGGAGGATTGAACGGGTTAAGATAGCCCGATCCCGAGTCGGACACGAAAATCCTTAATTGAAGAACCACAACCTCCTGATTAATCCGAAGCCTCGAAACTTCGAGAAAACAGAACCTATCCATTACGGAAACGATTCGGGAACAATTCAGGTCGGTATTTTCCTTGACTATCTCCTCTTTATTCTGCTATCGTTTCGCCAAGAAATTCCTATCATCCTCACTATGCAACTTGTTTTCCAGGAGCACATTTTTATCATTTATAGAAAGGTTTTCATCCCCCCTCGATGACACGCGTATCGAGGACGGGAGGTAAGGAGTGAGGAGACGTGAAGATCATTATCATTGGAGCCGGCGAAGTTGGTTATAACCTGGCCAAAAAACTCTCGAAGGAAGGCCACGATGTAGTGGTTATCGAGCATGAGCCTGAGAAGGTTCGGCACATCGATGAAACCCTGGATGTCAAGGCTTTGCTCGGCAAGGGTAGCAGCCCCGGAGTACTGAAGCAGGCGGGAATCGGGGAGGCAGAAATGGTGATAGCTGTTACGGACAGTGATGAGATCAACATGGTTGCCTGCCTCATTGCGGGAACTCAATCCAAGATTCCCAAACGCATAGCACGTATCCGCAATCTCGAGTACACGAGGGAAACTCAGATTTTCGATGAACAGCATCTCGATATTGACCTCTGCATCAACCCGGAAATGGAGACGGCAGGGACCATCGTGAGGCTCATTGAGAATCCCGGCTCTGCCGATTTTGCAGAGTTTGCCGAGGGGAAAGTAGAACTTATTGGTGTCAAGATCGAGGAAGACAGCTACGTGGTGGGCAAGAAGCTCAGGGAATTGCAAGAGGTCAGGGACCTGTTTCCGGATCTCAAGGTGCTGATTGTGGCCATCTCCCGGAATGACCAGATCCTCATTCCCCATGGGGACGAAACAATTTTCGTGGGGGATATCCTCTATGCTGTGGTTGATCGGCATTCGGTCAGCAATG
This sequence comes from uncultured Syntrophobacterales bacterium, assembly GCA_965371165.1. Classification (GTDB taxonomy): domain Bacteria; phylum Desulfobacterota; class BSN033; order WVXP01. Next base: position 1,046 of record CBDUXJ010000159.1, read on the forward strand.
TCCTGGCCTATCTCAGAAAGGAGGAGGAGCCCGTTAAGCGAGTCTTTATCGCCGGGGGGAGCCATATCGCTTTTGAGGTGGCCCGGCAGCTTCAGGACAGGGGGATCACCATTCGGATGATTGAACAGGACTCAGGAAGATGTCAGCGGATGGCCGAGAGCCTGGAGAAGGTACTGATTCTCCAGGGAGAGATAACCGATCAGAGGCTCCTGAGAGAGGAAGGCATTGAGGATGCCGACTTCTTTGTTTCGGCCTCTGACGATGAGAATGCCAACATTTTGGCATCCCTTCTTGCCAAACGACTGGGCGCGAGGAAGACGATTACCCTCGTCAGACACCTCCACTACCTTTCGGTCCTGCCTACTATTGGGATTGATGCCGTGGTGAGTCCGCGTCTGTCGGCCATCGGAAGGATCATGCATTACATCAGAAAGGGGAAGATCCTTTCCGTCACAACCCTTGGAGAGGAGGATGCCGAGGTCATAGAAACCGTGGCCCTGGATACATCGGATATTGTCAACCGCCCCATCAAGGAGCTGAAGTTACCCAAAGGAGCCCTCATCGGCGCCGTTGTGCGGGGGGGAGATGTTATCATCCCCGGCGGGAATGACGTCATCCTCCCCGACGATCGAGTCGTTATTTTTGCCCTTCAATCGGCCATCCCCAAGGTGGAAAAGAAGCTGATGGTCAAGCTGGAGTACTTCTAATGCGGTGCGGGTTGATCTTCCGGATCATGGGGGCATTGATCTTCTTCCTTGGCCTCACGATGATTTTCCCCATCTTTTTCTCCCTATACTACCGAGATGGGGATTTCTGGGCCCTCGTCTTATCGGCGGCAATTACCACGGTGGCGGGGGCGTCTCTCTTTCTGCTCTTTCGAGGGACCACCCAAGAGATCTCCCACCGGGAGGGATTCGCCATAGTAAGCCTCGGATGGGTTTCCGCGGCCTTTTTCGGCTCACTTCCCTATATGCTGGCCGGCGTTTTGCCGAGTTTTGTGGAAGCCTATTTTGAGTCCACGTCTGGTTTTACCACCACGGGAGCTACGGTTCTTACCGCTATAGAAGGAATGCCCCGGGGGATACTCTTCTGGCGGAGCCTGACCCACTGGCTGGGCGGCATGGGGATCATTGTTCTGTCCATTGCCATCCTTCCCCTCCTCGGGGTGGGGGGAATGCAGCTCTTCAAAGCCGAAGTGCCGGGGCCCGTGGCCGATAAGCTAAAACCACGGATTGCGGAGACGGCTAAGATTCTCTGGCAGGTCTACATGCTCATCTCGGCTGCCGAGACCCTCCTTCTGATGGCCGGAGGGATGAACCTTTTTGAGGCCCTCTGTCACACCTTCGGAACCATGGCAACGGGGGGATTTTCCACCAGAAACATGAGCATCGGCTCCTACCATAGCGCTTATTTCGACGGTATCATCACGGTTTTCATGATCCTGGCCGGAACCAACTTTGCCCTTCACTATCAGGCCCTAACGGGTGATTTTCGGAGCTTCTATCGGAACAGCGAGGTTCGTTTCTATTGGGTCACCCTGGCAGGGGCCATGTTTCTGGTCACCTTGGTACTGCGGATTCAGGTCTACGACGCGCTGGCAACCGCCTTTCGGTACGCCTCCTTTCAGGTAACCTCCATTATGACCACGACGGGATACACAACGGCCGACTTCGAGAAGTGGCCTTCCTTTGTGCAGTGCACCCTGGTACTTCTCATGTTTATCGGGGGCTCGGCTGGATCCACGGGGGGAGGCATGAAGTGCATGAGGATTCTTCTCCTTTTGAAACAGGGGCGCAGAGAGCTGTCACGCCTCATTCATCCCCGCGGTGTCATTCCGGTCCGACTCGGGGGAAAAGTCGTCTCCGAAGGGGTTATTCAGTCAATTTGGGGGTTTTTCTTTCTCTTCATGCTGGTTTTTGTCCTGGCCTCAGTTATCATGGCCTTGCTGGGCCTTGATATTGTTACGGCATTTGCCTCGGTGGCAGCGACGATCAACAATATCGGGCCTGGATTGGGGGCGGTTGGCCCCATGGACAATTATACGTCGATTCCCATAATCGGAAAGTGGGTCCTCATCTTCTGCATGCTCATCGGAAGGCTCGAACTCTATACGGTCATCATCCTGTTGGTCCCGGAATTTTGGAAGCGATAATGGATACCCCCGAACTGGCGGTAGGATTTTGTGCCGATCCATGTGTAGAGGTCTGGAGCAACGATCTGACGGAGTGAGGGGGGCGCCTTTCTGGATTCCTACTCCCTTTAATCCTCGTTCTGATTCGGCCGTTTTGTCGCTTTCCGGCATCCCATGATAGAGTGGAATCTTTGACCAAGGTCAAAGCGCATTCGCAAAAGCCCTTATATAATGAAGAGGGGAAAGGGGAGAGATCCAGTGGTATTGATTCAAAAAGAGAAAAGGGATATCCAGACCCTCATTCGCTTTGTCCATATCTTCTGTCGGGAGAAACATAGGGGGGATTTCAAGAAACCCTTCTCTCCACCCTTTGAAGAGGTAGCCGGCCTCATCGAGAAGGGAGGCCAGTTGTGTGAGTCCTGTTCAGAACTTCTCAGCTATGGGATGCGAAAACGTTTTCGGTGTCCTCATAACCCCAAGCCCATGTGCAAGAAGTGCCATACCCGGTGTTACAACCGAAAATATAAGCAGAAAGTTGCGGAAGTGATGAGGTTTTCGGGCCCTTACCTGATCAAAAGGGGGAGGTTGGACCTCCTCTACCACTATCTGGCATAGGGGGGATTACAAGGAGGCGTATCATGGCCGAAAAGATTCACCGGAACATGACGGTCAAAGAGGTTTTAGAGACCTACCCCGCCACGGCCGCAATCTTCCACAAGTATCACCTGCTCATCGTGGGGAAATCCTGTGGCCCCAACGAACCCTTGGGATTCTTTACCAAGGCCCACGGGGTGGAATACGAGGGTTTTGTGAAGGAGCTGGAAGAGGCCATCGAGAAGGGTGGTGAGCAGGGGGAATCCATGGAGATTGATCCTTCCATGGTCAACGATACCATTTATCAGAAGTTCGTGAAGACGGCTATCTGCGTTTCCCTCACAACGGGGTGTCTCTATGGGGCAGTTAGACTATTCCAAGCAGGCACCGCGGGCACCTTCGATGTCTTGGAAAAGAGAGCGATTCAGATGCACGGGGCAAGCCAGTTGATCGGCTGGGTGGGCCTCTTCATCATGGGGTTCTTCTATTTTATTCTTCCGCGGTTGAAAAGTACCGTCTTGGTTGGGAGGGGATGGGCCAATCTCAGCTTTTATCTGGTGTTGGCGGGGCTGTTAATCCGGGCCATGTTCTACTATTACGAGAAAAGCGTCACCCCTCTCTATCCTATGGCGGCTGGTTTCTTGGATATGGCTGCCGCGGGAATATTCTTCGCCGTATGTTTTCGAACCCTAAGGACCAGCCAGGAACCCAAGGAGATCCAGGACAACTTCCTCATCGCGGGGATGGTATGGTTCATGATCAGCGGAATCACCTATACCGTCATGAACGCCCGACTCTTTGGGGGAATTTTTCTAACCGATGATCCAATCCTTTCGGGAGCTGTGCCTCCCTATCTTTTCAGTGCCTGGGTTCACCTCTTCCTCATGGGTTTCGTTTTCAACTTTATCTTCGGAATTTCGGCCAAGACGGTCCCCTCTTTCCTGGATACGCCCCCGATAAGGGAGAGGATCATCCGTGCCTTCTTCTACCTCTTCAACCTGGCTCTCATCGGCTATGTATGGGCCGCCTTTTCCAAGGGAAGGGAGGTCTATTTTACGACTATGGTGATGATCGCACTCTTCATTTGGGCCTTCATTTACGGGCTAAGGGTTTTTGAGCCAAAGGTGGGGGAGTTGGATGACGTGAAGATGAGCCGGGATCACATTCGATTTATCAAAGTGGCGTATGGGTGGTTGGTTCTTTCCCTCCTCATCGCCCTCTTCCAATTGAGTACGAGAGATACTTACAGCCTTCACATGATCCGCGGGGCCGCCAACCACGGCTACACCATCGGTTTCGTCACCATGATAATCATCGGATATTCCATGAAGATGATCCCCGTCTTTACGGGAAATGAGATCTGGTCTTCAGGCCTGACCCATTGGACCTTCTGGCTTCTCAACATCGGAAACGGAGCCCGGATATCCTTTGAGCTTCTCGGAATAACGAGAAGCCCTATTATCCACGGGATAGTTGGGACCACGGGTTTCGTGGAGGTTGCTGCTTTGATTCTTTTCGGGATCAATATTTGGGTGACTATGACCGGTGAGGTGGAGTTCGAGGAACACAAAATCCGGGAGATTACCGGTAATGAGACGGTCTATGCCCTCACTGAGCAGTTTCCCCAGATCATCCCCATCCTGAGGGAGATGGGCTTCGAGAAGATCACCAATCCCATGCTCAGAAAGACCCTGGGACGGGCGGTTACGCTCCGGATGGCATGTCGGGAGCAACAGATCGATTTAAGTGAGGTGAAGGGAAGGTTGGATCCCATTGTTACGGTGGCCCGGTGATATACCCTTTTCTCTCCTGGCGATTTATTCCTCTTCGATCTTTGCATCGTGCTCAATATTAATACAGCCGATGACACTTTGAGCGCCGGGGCAGGAAGGAAGATAGTTCTCGAATGCCTGGCGGGTCTCATCTGCTTTTCCTGGAGGAACCTTAAGGCTATAATGGACGCGGATCCGGGTGATCTTGAGGACGCCATTGACATCTTCAATATCCCCCTCAACATGAGCCTGGTAGCGATCTTCGGTGGTGGGGATGTCCTTCTTGGCCAAAAAACTGGCCAAGGTTCCCATCATTCAACCTCCCACACCACCTATGATGTGGTCAAGGGTCGCTGCATGTTCCTCCTGCGGTTCAAGCTGGTAAAATCGCTTAATTCCTCCGTGTATACCATAGAATACCGGTTCTTCGAATCCCTCGATGAAGGCTTTGCGAACTGAACCCTTTACCCGGGTAATGGTTATTCGCGATGTATGAACAAGTTTTCCCATCTCTTCCTCCCTTGGTATCAATTATCCCGAAAGTTAATCTTGACGGCTTCGTAAAAAGTCCATCTGCCATTCGACAGGCTCATGGCCCTGAGCAAAGCCGAAGGGCTGCGTTGCGCTGCATCCTTAGTCATTGCAGCGTACTTCTATG
>CBDUXJ010000160.1:0-6187 GCA_965371165.1 uncultured Syntrophobacterales bacterium
ATGCTCGGCTCTTTGGTGAGGGCATCGAATATAATCCAGAAGGACTCCCTCATCGAGCCCCTGAAGGAACGATTCGGCCGAATTGCGGATAAAAATATCACCGTGTATGAACGGGCATATGAAGAGACGATAGTATTGGATGGATAGATTATAATCCCAAGAACGAAGGAGATGAGAAGCGGTGAAAGGAGAGCAGGAATACGGTTGGAGGGATTTCGAAGACGGCTATGTGATCATTGAGCCGGGGAGCTCTCGGGAATACCACACCGGGGACTGGAGGTCTCAACGGCCCGTCTTCGACCATGAAAGGTGTATCAAGTGCGGGGTTTGCTGGATATTCTGTCCTGATTGCGCCATCCGATTCGATGCGGAGGGGTATGCGGAGGCGGACCTCGATTTCTGTAAGGGCTGTGGGATTTGTGCGAGGGAGTGCTTGCCCGGGGCCATCACCATGGTAGATGAGGAGGGATAGAGATGGGAAAAAGAGTGGGTATGGAGGTTTCCTTCGCGGCTAGCGAGGCGGTGAAGCTAGCCAATGTGGATGTGATTTCAGCCTATCCCATCACGCCTCAGACCCATATCGTTGAACGCCTGTCGGAATTCGTTGCCGACGGGGAGCTGGACGCTGAGTTCGTTCCGGTCGAATCGGAACATTCGGCCATGAGCGTCTGTTCGGGAAGTGAGGCTGCGGGCGCCAGGAGTTTTACCTGCACGAGCTCTCAGGGATTGATCCTCATGAGCGAGATCGTATATTGCGTTGCGGGCATGAGGCTTCCCGTCGTTATGGTGATTGCCAACCGTTCCATTTCGTCCCCCATCAGTATCTGGAACGACCATAGCGACGTCATGTCCATTCGGGATTGCGGATGGATTCAGTATTTCTCCGAAAATGGGCAGGACGTATTCGATCATGTCCTCATCAGCTTCCGGGTAGGGGAGGACAGAGATGTTATGCTTCCGGTGATCGTCAATATGGATGGATTTAGCCTGAGCCATGTGGTCGAGCCGGTGGAGTTGCTGGATCAGGATACCGTGGACAAATTCCTACCCCCCTATAAACCAGCCGTTGTCTTAGATCCCGCTCGCCCGGTAACCATGGGAGCTATCGTTCTCCCATCCTGCTATACGGAGGCGAAGAAGGCCCAGGACGAGGCGTTGAAGGCCTCCATGTTGGCTATCCTGAAGGCTTGGCAGGAGTTCGGGGATTTAACGGGTCGTTACTACCATCCCATCGAGGAATATCGGACCGAGGGTGCGGAGGTATTGCTGGTGACCATGGGGGGAATTGGTGAGACGGCTATGTGGGCCGTGGATCAGATGCGAGAAAAGGGGCGTTCCGTTGGGCTCCTCAAGATTCGACTGTGGAGGCCCTTTCCCTTTGAGGAATTTCGGAAGGCTGCCTCGAAGGCGAGGGTTCTGGTGGTTGTGGATCGGGCCGTCTCCTTCGGAGGACCCGGCGGTCCCGTGGCCGGCGAGCTGAGGTCGGCCCTTTACGACGAGCCGAAACGACCCCGTGTTGTGAATTTTATCGCCGGGCTTGCAAGTCGAGATGTTGCCCCCTTCGATTTCATTGAAATGGTGGATAGGGCCGAAGAGGCTTACAAAAAGGGAACGGGAACCGAATATGAGATTTTTGGGGTGAGGGAATAATGGAAAAGTTGAATGTCTATGCCGCGAAGTTGGTGCCCAAAAACGAGAATTTCGGTCAGGGTCATCGGGCATGTCAGGGATGCGCCGAGGCCCTGGCGGTGAGGCAGATCGGGAAGGCGTTGGGGAAGAACGTGATCACCGTCAGTGCCACGGGCTGTATGGAGGTGGTATCATCACCCTTTCCCTATACCTCCTGGAATGTGCCGTGGATACACGTGGCCTTCGAAAATGCGGCCGCGGTTGCCTCTGGGATTGAGAGCGGCCTAAAGGCAATGATGAGAAAGGGAAAGATACCTCAGAGGAAGATATTCGTCCTGGCCCTGGCAGGGGACGGGGGGACCAACGATATTGGGGTGCAAGCCCTTTCGGGAGCCTTGGAGAGGGGACATGACTTCCTGTATATCTGTACGGACAACGAGGCCTACATGAATACCGGAATCCAGCGCTCCTCGGCTACCCCATGGGGGGCTTCAACGAGCACTTCCCCAGCTGGGAAGGTGAAGTTCGGACAGGCTACGTGGAAGAAGAATATGGCGGCCATCGCAGCGGCCCACGACATCCCCTATGTGGCCACGGCATGCCCCAGTTACCCATTCGATCTGATGGAGAAGGTGAAAAGGGGAGCCCGTACGCCTGGACCGGCCTATATTCATGTCTTGGCGGTTTGCCCGACGGGATGGAGATCATCGCCGGATCTCGGCATTCGGTTGGGGAGGTTGGCGGTGGAGACGGGGATTTTCCCCCTCTATGAGGTGATCGATGGGAAATACAAGCTGAGTATAGATCTACCCGAGCTTCGACCGGTGGAGGAGTATTTCCGCCTTCAGGGCAGGTTCCGACACCTGACAAAGGATATGGTCGAAACGATTCAGAAGAGGGTTGTGCGGGAATATGAGAAACTCAGGGAGAAAGCAAAGATGAGCGGGGGAGAGTAAATGGAACTGAGGGAAGTAGACCAGGTGCTTAAACAGTACGGGTATGAGGAATCGGCCATTTTGCCCATTCTCCAGGACATCCAGGACAGGGATCGCTATCTGGCGAAGGAAGTCTTGGAGCACATCGCGAAAAACCTGGGCGTTCCCCTTACCGGGGTCTATCGTTTGGCCACCTTCTATCGGGCATTTAGCCTCACCCCACGGGGTCGTCATCTGATCAGTTGTTGTATGGGGACTGCCTGTCACGTTCGCGGTGCCCCTAGGATTCTCGATAAGCTTGAGATGGCTTTGGATATTGAGTCCGGGGGGACGACCAAAAACTTGATGTTCAGCCTGGAGACGGTCAACTGCCTCGGTGCCTGTGCCACTGGTCCACTGGTTGTAATTGATGACAATTACCATGGCCACATGAGTTCGACGAAAGTAGATTCCGTTTTGAAGGAATATAAGAAACCGCCGAAGGGTAAAAAGGATGAGGGAAAGACTGAGAAATTCAGAAGATCTGGAAAGGCTAAGGCAGGCGCTTCAAAGGGAAAGAGACCCCAATAAACGACGGATCACTATCTGTGCCGGGACGGGTTGCGGTGCCTATGGCTGCAGGGAAATTGTCTCCGCGTTGAAAGAGGAGCTGAAAAAGAGGAAGCTTCATAAGGGTGTGGAGGTTAAAGTAACGGGATGCCACGGGTTTTGCGAGAGGGGTCCCCTCTTGGTGATCAATCCCCAGAAGCTCTTCTATCAAAGAGTCCAGGTGGAGGATGTGCCGGAGGTTATCTCGGAAACCATCGAGAAGGGGAATGTCATTGACCACCTCCTCTATGTCAACCCAGCAACGGGGGAGAAGATCGTCCATGAGGATGAGGTTCCCTTCTATAAACTCCAAAAGAGGATTATCTTCGGCAATAACGGCAGCATCGACCCGACATCCGTTGAAGACTATATCGCAATAGGGGGATATAGAGCCCTGGTCAAGGCCGTCTTCGATATGTCCCCCGAGGAGATCATCGAGTCGGTGAAAAGATCAGGACTCCGGGGGCGTGGGGGTGGTGGATTTCCCGCGGGGCTCAAATGGGAGAGTTGCCGGAAGGCGCCTGGGGAACCCAAGTACGTGATCTGTAATGCTGATGAGGGGGACCCGGGGGCTTATATGGATAGGAGTCTCCTCGAGGGAAATCCCCATAGCGTATTGGAGGGGATGCTTATCGGGGCTTACGCCATAGGGTCTAACCAAGGATACGTATTCGTGAGAAAAGAGTACCCCCTGGCCGTCCAGAACCTAAGGATCGCCTTACAACAGGCCCAGGAATACGGGTTGCTGGGGGAGGATGTCCTCGGTACGGATTTCGATTTTTCGGTGAGGATCAACAGGGGAGGGGGCGCCTTTGTCTGCGGAGAATCCACTGCTTTGATGGCCTCCCTGGAAGGACAACCGGGCGAACCCAGGGCAAAACATATCCACACGGTGATAAGCGGTCTCCATGATAAGCCAACCAACTTGAATAACGTGGAAACGTGGGCCAACGTTCCCGTCATAATAGATAAGGGGGACCAGTGGTATGCGCAGATCGGAACAGAAGGGAGCAAGGGAACCAAGATCTTCTCCCTGGTGGGGAAGGTGAACAACACGGGGTTGGTGGAGGTGCCCATGGGCATCACCCTGAGGGAGATCGTATATGACATCGGCGCTGGGATCCCCGGGGGCAAGAGGTTCAAAGCCGTTCAGACGGGGGGTCCCTCGGGTGGATGTATTCCGGAGTCGTTATTGGACCTTCCCGTAGATTTCGATAGGTTGACCGAGGTGGGGTCCATGATGGGTTCAGGTGGCATGATCGTCATGGACGAGGACACCTGTATGGTGGATGTGGCCAAATATTTCATCAACTTCCTCAGGGATGAATCCTGTGGGAAGTGTACCTCCTGTCGGGAGGGGACGCAAAGGATGTACGAGATATTGAACGACATCACGGAAGGAAGGGGGAAGAAAGGGGATATTGAGCTTTTAGAGGAGTTAGGGTGGGTAGTGGCTGAGGCTTCCCTCTGTGCCCTTGGTGGAACGGCGCCGAATCCAGTGCTGAGCACCATCCGGTACTTCCGGGATGAATATGAGGCCCACATCGAGGAGAAACGATGCCCAGCCGCTGTATGCAAGGCCTTGATTCAGTATACCATAGAGGCCGAATTGTGCACGGCCTGCGGCCGTTGCCGAAAGGCCTGTCCGAGCAGTGCCATTTCGGGAGCAAAGAAGGTTCCCCACGAGATAGACCAGGAGAAATGCATCAAGTGCGGCATGTGTATCGAGGCGTGTAAATTCGATGCGGTAAAGGTCCAATGATATTCCGATGGAAAACGGAGAGGAATAAAGACGATGATTGAGTTTGCCATTGATGGGGTCACGATTGAAGCGGAGGAGGGAAGGAACGTACTGCCCGTTGCGTTGGAAAATGGCTTCGAAATTCCACACTTGTGCTATCATGATGAGGTGTCACCCTATGGGGCCTGCCGGCTCTGTTTGGTGGAGGTGGAGAGGGGGGGCAGGAGGACAATAACGGCTTCCTGTACGTATACCGTCCAGGGGGGGATTCAGGTCTTTACCGATACGGAGAAGGTCCAGAGGGGAAGGAGGATGATGGTAGAGCTCATGCTGGCCCGGTGTCCGGATAGGGTCGCCCTTCAGGAGTTGGCATCCCAGATGGGAATCGAGAAGCCCAGGTTCGAATTGCGCCAAGAGGAGTGCATCCTCTGTGGGCTCTGTGCAAGGGTATGCCTCGAGGTGGTTGGGGCGAATGCCATCAACTTTTTCAGCAGGGGGTATAAGAGGGATATGGGCCCTCCTTTTAAAGATCCCAAGGCTTGCATTGCCTGTGGGGCCTGCGTCTATGTCTGTCCTGTTGATTGTATTAAGATGGAGGAGACGGAGGAGGAACGGACCGTCGTGAGGTGGGAGAGGACCCTTAAGATGAAGAAATGCACGGTATGTGGCCGTAATTTAGCCCCATGGTACCAGTTGGAGTACATCAAGGAAAGGGCTAAGCTTCCTCAGGATTTCCTCGATGTCTGCCCGGATTGCAGGGCATAAGGGAGTTCCCCTTGGAATGACCCCGTGGGGTCTGGGGAAAGGGGGCGAAGAGGTAATGGAATGGTATTCATGAGATGGGATCCCCTGAAGGATTTGATGGAAATCCAGGAGAGGATGAACAGGCTGTGCGACGCGACCTTCGGTCGGACACGAAGGGAAGACGTGCTCCCGAGGAGCACGTGGACCCCCTCAGTGGATATCTATGAGACCGGTGATGAGATCGTCATCCACGTCGAGCTCGCGGAGATCGATGTGGATGACCTATCCCTGGACGTGGATGAGGGTATCCTGACCATCAAGGGGGAGAGGTTCCTGAGCAAAGAAGCCAGGCCGGAACAGTACCATCTCGTCGAAAGGCCTTATGGTCCCTTCAGCCGTTCCTTCACCCTTCCCGATTCCGTTGATCCCGGGGGAATAAAGGGAGGCTATAAGAATGGGATACTGACGTTGAAGTTGCCAAAAAAGGGGCAACCAAAACGGATCGCCATTGAGGAGTGATGGGGAGGAGATTTCCTCCCCATTTTTTTGG
>CBDUXJ010000161.1:0-6152 GCA_965371165.1 uncultured Syntrophobacterales bacterium
ACTCAGGGCCATGAGCCTGTCGAATGGCAGATGGACTTTTTACGAAGCCGTCAACCATTATTTCGATCTACTGAGTTCCCGCAATGGACGCATTCCCCTCATTTGGCGAGGTTGGAGGGAGAGCCAATCTATCCCCTTTGGTCTGGGACGTGGATGATGGACTGTGATGTATGTGGTGGGGGTGACGATGAGATCTATTGATACGTCCTTTTCATTCCAGGGTAGCTCTTTGAGGACCTGAAGGTCATCAACGACGGCGATGACCGGAGTTTTTTCCCCCGCTGAGCCAATCTCCCTTAAGATCATATACTCTAAATCGAAATATCCGGTTCCCTTGCCGATTCGGTCTCCTTGAAGGCTGACGGCCACTGCTCCGGTTACAAGCAGGTCGACTCGGCCGATTTCGGCCAATGTGGATACCAGTTTCCTTCCATATCGCGTTACCCCCACGCTGCTGACGGCTTTAGCCCAAAGAGACGGAGGTATTCGGCTGTTCGGTATTTCATAGAACCCATCCCGAAGACCTGGTGTAGCCATGATCAACCTCTTGCGATCCTGGAGGAGGTTGATCCTCACCTGAAGCTGGACCCGATCGGGGGGTACCATAACGCTGAAGCTTTTTTTATAGAGGGTTGTCCGCCGTAGTCTTTCGGCGGCCTTGTTCTGACCCGGAAAGGGGGGAATCCTCCCATACGGATTTCCATGGAGATCCCCTCGGGCCATTTTCCCCCATACCTCTTCCCTTACCTCTTGTTTTTCCATCGGCCTGTTCTTGATGAGACACCGAGATCATCCGTTGACAAGCTGAACGGATTTTGATACGGGTTAAGTTATACGGAAATTAATAAGATTACAAGGATATTTCAATCCTATGGGGAGAAAGAAGGGAAAGAAGAGAAAGGCTAAAAGTCCTTCGTACAGCGATGAGGCCCTTCAGGCCATTCAAACCATCATCGATCGGATCAGCCTGTATCAACGGCAGAAAGAGGATCCGCAGCGTTCTCTAGAGTTTATATCCCCATTTTTGGGGAAATCGGGCGAATTGGATGCGGCTATCGCGGAGGGTCTGGCAAGGATTCCCTCTAAGGCTACCGCTATGATCCTGATGGAGATGAAGGCTTCTTGCCGGAGTAAACCTTTGCTCAAGGCCATAAAGAAATCCCTTTACCGCTTGAAACAGAAGGGAATATCCATCGAGGATCCGGAGGAAAGGGAGAGGAGCGCCCCGGTGATTCGGCCCCTTCCGAGCGGTCAACCCAAGGGTTTTATTAGTGGGATAGACTACCTAGGCAATCGTCTCATCATTCTGATGGTTCCCAGGATTCCCCGGGGCCTCCGTACCCTTGAGGCCCTGGTAAGTGATATCGAAGGCATCGTGAATTTCCAGCGGGATGAGATGACGAGGAAGGCCTTTAATGCATTTTTAGGGAATTTGAGGGAGAAGGTCAAGTTCCCCATTGTCGAAATTCCACCGGCATATGGGCGCTTCCTGTTGGAGGAAGCATATTCCCTCACCGAGAAAATGAAGAAGACCCCTCCCCAGGATTTCCTCATGGCCAGAAGGGAGATCAGCGACATAGAGAATGGAATTAATGGTCCCCTGATCTACCAATTTCTGGATCTGGATGGGATTAAGGGAAATGACCGTTTCCTTGCCGATTCTAAGAGCCTCTTTGCAATGGAGGGCGTTATCAACTGGGTACTGGAACCCGAAGATGTTGAGCCTTATGTGAGGGCGGTGAAAGAAGCGGAGGAGAGCCGAATCGCGCTCAGTCCCACGCAAAAGGAAGAGTGGCTTCAGGGAATATACCAACGAGCCCTCGGGGAACTTTTCCCCCGCGAGCGCAGGCTCCTCTACAAGAGGAGGCTCGAGGAGATGGCATACATCCTTCTCAAATTGGATCGAAGCGATGAAGCCAAGCGTTGCCTTGCAGCTGCCATCGATTTGGAAAAGGAGATCAGCTCACTTCGCCCTAACCCTTTTTTACTCCAATTGGTAATTACATCCATATACCGCGCCATGGCGGAGAGATACGAGAAAGCGGAGAAAGAGCCCTCCTTAATCGTAAACCCATAAGGCTTCCAAGCACCTTATATTTCAAGTGCTGCGGTTATGCGGTCCTGCAGTGCTGCAGTTCGAGAAAGCTCTTTTTAATGTCTTCACAGCGCCAAAGGTATGGGTTGCGCTGCTACAGTGTTCCTGCCGAAATTGGATATTTGGGATAAGCCTTTCTCGAAGGTATAAGAATGGGCAAAGGAAACCGAGATATGCCGGATAAATTGACTGGAATAGATGCCATGTTCAACGCCCGGTCCGTTGCGGTTGTGGGTGCATCCGACAACGAAGGGAAGCTGGGCTTCCACATTATGAAGAGCTTGATTCAAGGAAGATATTCTGGGAGTATTTTCCCCATCAATCCGGGGAAGCGGGAAATCCTCGGCATGAGAAGTTATTCTTCCTTGATGCATGTGCCGGACATGGTGGAGCTTTGCGTTATTTCGCTTCCTTCCCGGCTTGTGCCTGAGATAATCAGGAATTGTGCGGAAAAAGGCGTAAAGGGGATAGTACTCATCACGGCTGGTTTCAGGGAAATCGAAGATGAGTCAGGGGGGAGATTGCAGGATGAGATCATGTATATCGCCGATGAGGCCGGTATCCCGGTGATCGGACCAAATACTTTTGGAATTGTTAACCTTCACTCCCACCTGAATGCCTCCTTTACTCCAGAGTTTTCCGATTTGAAAAAAGGGGGGATCAGCCTCTTAAGCCAGAGTGGGGGCATGTCCCACCTGATGGGGTTCCTTTCCATGAAGGACGATTTCGGCTTCAGCAAGATTGTGGGCCTGGGCAACCGATGTAATATCGATTTTGCAGACATGATTCCCTATCTGATGAGAGACCCCGACACTCGGGTGATTGCCCTGTACGTGGAGGGCGTCAATAACCCACGCCGTCTGTTTGAGGTGGCCAAAGGCTTTAGGGGTAAGAAACCGATTATAGCGTATAAGGTAGGACTTTCGGCCGTCAGCAATTTGGCATCCAAATCCCATACGGGTTCACTGGCTGGCCGTCATGAGATATACGAGGGGTCGTTCAAGCAGGCCGGAATTCTCACTGTGGAAAGTTCATCGGAGCTCCTCGATACGGCCAAAGCCCTATCCTCGAGTCCGCTACCCGAGGGCTGCACCGTAGCCGTCCTCTCAGGTCAGGCGGGGCCAGCAATGGCCGCCTGTGACATCTGCGAGAAAGAGGGATTGCGCATTATTCCATTCTCAGAGGAAACCCAGAAAAGGATAGACAACCTTCTTCCTCCCATGGCCATAAGGACAAACCCAGTGGATATGGGTCCTGCCTGGTATGATTCACGGGCAATCCGAGGGATTGTCGAGTCCGTCCTTCGGGATAAGGCTATTGATGCCATTCTTTTATGCATCATGTTTGCCTCAGCCAACGAGGGCTCAATCAGGGCATTATCCGGTTTGCTCACTCAATGGGGCAGGAAGAAACCTATTGTATGCTGTTTTTCCTCCCCTCCGGGGATTTGGGAGGAAGAGGTAGCATCCCTGGTTGAGAAGGGAAGCATCACAAACTACGCTACACCGGAAGAGGCTGCAAAGTCGCTATCCGCACTCTGGAAATACAAGAGGATAAGGGAGAGCGCGCAAGGGGGATAGTAGGGAACCTTTAATCACTTTTCCCCCAAAGGAGAGGGGGTGATGAAGATGTCCTGCGTGGGGTGGGCCATTGATCTTCCCCCCAACTTCTCTGCCAAAGGAGAAAAGCCCATGATTATTTTTCGGTCCATTTGTTGGAGTTCATGAGATGGAGTATACTCCTGGAAGGGAATTGAAATCCAGAATTCAAAGATTCCAGGGCTCATTGAGGGGACAAGGGGTAGATGGCGCCCTGATCTGTCAAAATGTCGACCTATTCTATTTCGCCGGTACGATTCAAGAATCCTTCCTCTTCATACCGCAACAAGGGGAGCCCACCCTCATGGTTAAGAAGAGCCATGCCAGAGCTATGAGGGAATCGGCTCTATCCAATATCATATTTCTGGAAAAACTCCGCCATATTCCGGGGGTGTTACGAGATGGGGGATTTGGCCGCATTGGGACCATCGGCCTAGAAATGGATGTCCTCCCCACCAATTACTATTTTCACTTTCAATCCCTCTTTCCCGGATCCCAATTTACCGATGTCTCCCGTCTCATCCTGAAGGTGAGGTCTGTCAAATCGGACTATGAAATCGAGCAGATTCGGCAAGCGGCGAAGATCACGGATGAGGTGATGAATGTGGCCAAGGAGATCATCCGGGAAGGGATGACGGAACTGGAGATCGACGGGCTGCTCTTTGCCCACGCTCGAAAAAAGGGGCACCAGGGAAGACTCCGCATTAGGGGTTGGAATCAGGAGATGTTCCACGGCCATATCCTCTCGGGAAAGGAGGCCACTTACTCTTCCTTCTGCACATCCCCAGTTTGTGGTGAGGGTCCCAATCCCGCTATCGCCCAGGGAGCAGGGGGGCATAGGGTGAAAAGGGGGGAGCCCATCTATATCGATTTCGGAGTGGGGATCAACGGATACGTGAGTGATGAAACGAGAACCTTTTCCATCGGGGAGCCTCCGCGCCTTTTCTTGAGGGGATTTGAGGTACTCTTGAAGATCAAGAGGGATATGGAGCGCAGTGTGGGTCCGGGGGTTTCCGGTAGGGGTATATACCGTAGAGCTGTCGAATTGGCCAGGACAAGGGGGTTTGGAGATTACTTCATGGGTCATGGGGAGGGAAGGGTTCCATTTGTTGGTCATGGAATCGGCCTCGAAATCGACGAACTTCCCCTCTTGGGCATGGGTGTAAACACCCACCTGGAAGAGGGCATGGTTTTTGCCTTCGAGCCCAAATTGATTTTTCCCGAAAAAGGCGTGGTGGGTATTGAAGACCTCTATTTGGTATCCTCCCATGGAGTCGAAAAGCTCACCACAACCGGGGATCAACTCTTTATTCTCCCCGAATAAGTTCGGACCCCACGATCAAGGGCTTTCAGGAAGTTTTGGAGAGGGCGTTCCAGGCAGGGCCCAATAGGGCTAGTCTTGAACCGAGGATTAGGAGGTCTCGCTCTCGGTGAAAGAGGCATTGACCAGGAGATTTTCGATACAGTCCTATTGGGGATGAGGGAAAGGTGGGGAAGATGCGCCTGGGGATCGAAGTCGATCTCTCGGGTTAGCGGTAAAGTAATCCCAAGAGATCCATGAGGGAAGGGAGGGACCGCATGAATCTGGCTGTTGTCTCTTGTTTTTTCATTGGGATGATCTTGATTGGTGCCATGAGCTCCAGGCGGATCGGAGGAACCGAGAGCTTCTTCGCAGCCGATCGAAGGGGGAGTCCCCTTTTGATCACTGTATCTCTTACGGCAACCATTGTAGGGGGTTCCAGTACTATCGGCATGGCCGGGCTTGGGTTTGAAAAGGGGGTCGTTGGGGCATGGTGGCTGTTGGTAGGGGTAGTAGGGCTCTTGGCCCTTGGCTTGTGGGAATGGGCCTTTCCGGAATATTGTTCTTCGTGGTCAACTGGATAGTTCGTTTCCTTGAAAGGAGACAGAGACGGTGATGAAAAAGGGGGTTGTGGCGATATTTCTAGTGATAACGCTGAATTGGTTCCCCTTTGAGCTCGCTTCCTCAGGAGACGTGGTGGAGCAACAGGTAGGTATACCTTTTGGTGAGGGAGCGTGACCTTCTGGTCTTTTCGGCCGTGCGGAATCGTTGGGTGACTAATAATCTCATTTCTCGGGAGCGGGTCCTCAAAAGAAAATTTGATGGACATGTGGCGGTTGCCGTTACGAACCTCCGTGTCCTCGGATTCAGCGCCCTTACCAACAGATGGAGTGAGGAGAGATTAGAGGTTGGAGAGTCGGTGGATATCGTGGAAGCTGAGGGTAATGTTGGGATAGCGATCACCAACCTGAGGGCCTTCGGTTTCAGCGCGAAAACCGGCAGATGGGCTACAAAGCGATTTGGCCTGAAATGAGGGGGAATGATCTCAAGTGAGGCCGAATAGGTCCGGAATTCTTCGCGGGAAGCGCTGCTATAAACTCATGGGAGGTGTTGCGGTACGAGATCTAAACTTGACGGCTTCGTAAAAAGTCCATCTGCC
>CBDUXJ010000162.1:0-6143 GCA_965371165.1 uncultured Syntrophobacterales bacterium
ATCACTGCAGCGTACTTCTATGTACGCCTCATTCCTCAGGATTTGCGCGCCTTGCGTCTGGATCTTTTTTCTTTGCCGTCTGATTCCGACTTTTTACGAAATCATCCCATATAAATTGAGGTCAAACCCCGTTTTTCTCACGTTTCTCTCCATTTCTATCGGATACTCATATTTCCACTCCGTGGTTTAACAATTTCACTTCGAGGTCTTCTGGGGACTGGAAGGGAATGGTTTGGAAGCCTGCCTGACGGGCGGGGATCAAATTGGGCTCCTTGTCATCGATGTAAAGGACCCTCTCAGGAGTGAGGTTGAAGCGACGAATAGCCAACTCATAGATGCCCATCTCTGGTTTCCTCATACCGGCTTCCCACGAGAGGACGTTTCCGTCGAAGATGTCATAGAGACGATACCTTTCCTGGAGGTAATGGGTCGTCGCCTTATCTACGTTGGAAAGACAGTAAAGGCGATAGCGCCGCCTCACCCTTTCCAGGATGTGGATGGTCTCGGGAATGGGGATCAACATCCTTCTCCATTGCCTTAGTTCCCGGGCAACCTCATCCTCGACCCTCAATTTTGGAGCCAGTCTGCTCCACAACTCCTCTTCGGTGATGAAATCCTTGTTGTAGAGTTTCCATTCCTCAGAGCCCACTGTCAAGGCATAAAAAGCCTCGGCTAACATCCCAATCCTCGCCTCAAATTGCGCGAAGAAGGCCTTGAAATCATCCCTCACGATCACGCCACCCACATCCGATACAATCGCCTCAACCTTCATCGTTTTAGCCTCACCTCTATCTTAGTGTGGATACCCGAAAAATATCCCCAAAATTTGCTACTTTTCCTAATTTATCACCATAAGGGGACTCATTTCCACACCCAACGAGCAAGAGAGCTTCGAAAAAGGAGCTCTTCGCAACTCAAAATATTTTTCCGACCATTCTAAAGCTCGCTTCACTGCAAATGAGCGCCGACAGCGCTACTTCGTTCCACAACTCGCCCTACGGGCTCAAACATTGAATTTGCGGGCGTTTCACTTCGCTGAGAATGGTTACCGAAAAAATCTTGATTCGCGCTCAGAGCTTCCTTTTTCGATTTTTCAGCAATCTCAGCAATTTCATTTGACAAACCCCCTATTTTGGCCCACATTATGAGGCATTGACTTCAATGGGGAAGGTGTACCGTGTCGGAGGAAGTTTCCCTCAAGGAGATCCTTAGGGCCCGTGCAGTGATCTATCGATACCTGAGGCCCACTCCCCTTATCCACTATCAACCCCTTTCCGAGATCACCGGCTTTCAGACTTACATCAAGCACGAAAACCACAACCCCACTGGTGCTTTCAAGGTCAGGGGGGGCATCAACCTCATCGCCTCGCTCCCTCAAGAGGAGAAGGAAAGGGGAGTCATTACGGCTACCCGGGGAAATCACGGTCAATCCATAGCCATGGCCTGTCGGATCTTTGGCGTCCCTTGCACCATTGTTGTCCCCCACGGAAATAACCCCGAGAAGAACAGGGCCATGAGGGGTTTTGGGGCCGAGTTGGTGGAATATGGTCGGGATTTCGACGAGGCGAGGCAAAGGACCGAAGAGATCCAAGAGGAAAAGGAACTACGATACATCCATCCCGCCAACGAGCCCAAGTTGATCAACGGTGTGGGAACGTACAGCTTGGAGATTTTCGAAGACCTGCCCGACGTCGATGCCATCATCGTTCCCATCGGTGGTGGAAGCGGGGCGTGTGGAGCCATCACCATCGCCCGGGCCCTCAATCCCAACACGAGGGTCATTGGTGTTCAGGCGGAAAAGGCTCCTTCTGTCTACCTCTCTTGGAGGGAGGGCCGGATCATCGAAACCGAGAGTGCCGATACCTTCGCCGATGGCCTGGCGACCCGCGTCCCCTTCGAGATGACCTTCAATATCATACGGGGAGGGATATCGGATATCGTAACCGTCTCGGAAGAGGAGATAAAGTCGAGCATCCGGCTCTTGCTGGAAACGACCCACAATTTAGCGGAAGGAGCGGGAGCGGTTCCCCTTGCAGCCGGGTTAAAGATAAGGGACCGATTGAGGGGAAAGAAGGTAGTCATGATCTTGAGCGGGGGGAATATCGACTTGACTACCCTCAGATGGGCCTTGACGGATGACGGGGAACATAATGGGGAGTTGTCCCACGGGAATCCCTCAAAACGGCGTTAATCCTCGAATTCGACCCTGAAGCCCTCTTGTTTCCCCAGTTCCCTCTCCAGGGCTTCCAGCTCCCGTTTTTTGTTCAGGTAATGGACTATCTTTCCGAACCCCTTCCATTGTTGTCTACATGCGGGGCAAAAATTTTGCGCCTCGACCTCCTTGAAAATCTTTTCGCTGTACGGAAACCTGGCTCCACAATTCCCACAGATAACAACCAAACTCCCCATCTTGGACACCTCTGGCTAGGGCAAAAGAAAAGAGGGGGCATCTGCTCCAACTACCCCACGGAAAATCGCAGATACCCCCCGCCCCTTTTTCATCCACCGTTAGTCTTCTCAGTGAGGAATTCGATCTGGTGGGCTATCCGAGAATCGTCCCTCACCTTTCTCTCCATATTGGCAATGGAGTAAATCACCGAGGCGTGCCTTTTATTGAAGGCTTTGCCGATGGCCTCAAGGGAATTATTGGTCAACTTCCGACAGAGATACATGGCAACCTGCCTGGGGAAGTAGATGTCTTTCCTCTTCGACTTCGATTTCATCCGCTCGATATCGACCCGGTAATACCTTCCTACCACCTCTTGGATGCGCTCAACGGTGATAATCCGTTCCTCCTCTTTGACCACATTCCTCAGGGACTCTCGGGCCAAATCCAGGTCTATTGGGCGGTGCATCAACGATGATTGGGCGATAATGCCGATGACCGTCCCCTCCATCTGTCTAATATTCCCATTGATATGGGACGCCAGGTAGTCCAAAACGGGATCGGGAATATGAACGCCTTCTGCCATTGCCTTAGCCTCTAAAATCCGCCTGCGTGTTTCCTGCCCGGGTGCCTGTAATCGTACCACCAGGCCACACCCAAGCCTCGATTTTAACCCCTCACCCATTTTGGGAATATCCTCCGGAGGGACTATGCTGGTCAGGATAATCTGTTTGCCGCAGTTGTACAAGGTATCCAAGGTATGGGATAGCTCCGCCTGGGTACTAGGCTTACCGCTGAAGAAATGAACCCCGTCGATTACCAGGATATCGCTGTATTTTCGATACTTCTCCTTGAAGGAGGCGATCTCATCCCTCCTCAGGGCGGTGACCATTTCATTGACGAATTCCTCCGCGGAAACGAGACAAATCCGAGTCTTCGGCCATTTCTTCAACATATAATTTCCCATAGCAGTGGACAGGTGACTCTTCCCCAACCCCACATCAGAGTAAAAGAATAGCGGATTATAGTGAATGCCGATCTTATTGGAAACGGCCCAGGCGGCCGAATGGGCGAACTGATTACAAGGCCCGACGACAAAATGTTCGAAGGTAAACCTCTTGTTTAACCGGATCCCCCCCAAGGGGCCCGTTGCCATCTTTGGGAGCACCATCTGCCCATTCCCATTGTGAGGAGAGGTGGAACTGCTCCTCTTTGGGGCGGCCTTGAGATAGATTTGACAATCGTCCTCCGCAATGGATTGAAAGGCCTCCTTAACCGTCCTCAGGTAGTACCGGTTCACCCACTCCTTAAAGAAGACATTGGGACATTCCAAGACGATCTGTCCCTCCTTCATCTCCTTGAACTCCAAGGGTTTGATCCATAGGTTGAAGGTATCAGAAGTAAGCCTCTCTTGAATAGAAGCCTTGGCTTTTGCCCATATCTCTTCCATTGTCCCTACCACAAGATTCCTCATTCTATGATCACTTTTCTCTTATCACTCACCTTAGTAGTTAGTGAACCCGAAAATCGAGGGAGTGTCAAATTCGGTATCGGCCGTTTACGAAATTCCTCCATTTCGAGTTTTCCACAACCAAAATTTCCTTGGAAATACTCGTTCCGAGGGGGGATGGATAAAAATCCCATAGAGATAAAATCCTTTGCAGCCCCGATGCCTTACACCCAATAATCAATAAGTTGCCCCAGTTATCCACGGCTGTGGATATCTTTTTCCACAATGGAAATCTAAAGATTTCTCTCTTTTTCTTCGAATTTCAAAAAAATTCAAAAAGAGGAATTTTTTGCCGGCCGGAATATCAAAGGAGGAAAGGAAACTATTACGGAGTGGATTTCTTGAAAACTGGGATAGCGTAGGGCCCCTCTCGGATATAACAGACCGATGGTTCGATATTCCTCTTGCTGAGCCGATCAATGGAATAAATCAAGGCGTTTTGAACCATGGTCTGGGTTTTTTCCAGATTCGACCTGTCCTCGAATTCGGCCAAGAGAAATTCGTAGCCGCTGGTTCCGGGAAGGATGACGTAATCATCCCTGGGAATCTTACCAGAGCAATAGATCAATCCCTCTTCGCCGACTTTTCTGAGCGGGATACCCCAAACCTCGGGCTCCCACTGGTCCTTGGTAAATCGCCAATGGGAGTTCCGCAGCAATTCCAGATACCCATCCGGTCCCTGTAATTTCATGAGATGGCTCAGTGTCTTATATTCGGATCCGCCAATGGGCCTGATATCATGATTGTTGGCGGCGATGATAATTACACCGCCTTCCTTCACGGCTGGGACGGCTCCAACCCCTGCCTTTGCGGTTTGGTAGTGGTCCCTCCCCACATATCCGCCGTGAGTAAGAACGATATCGAATTGCCTCTCCAGAGGGATCTCCGCATAGCCCTTGATCATTTCAAAGGCCTTCATGTGTGCCTCAACCAATTCGCCGGTGAAGACCTGCGTGAGGCGCAAATCTTTGTCCACGGTGACGTTGACCATGAAATCCACTCCGACGGTCATTGCGACTTCTAAGGCCTCCTCATGGCATGGGTTTCCATCGAGGATGAAGTTGGTGGCATTGGGATCCTCAAGGTAATAGGGCCCGTGAAATCTCTCGATGGTCTTTACGTCAACCAGTCCCGGGCAGATGGCTTTTCTTCCGCCCGAAACCCCGGTCATGAAATGGCTTTCCACAAGCCCCGTGGCGATCTTCAGGTCGGCAGAATAGAAGTCCTTGTTGACATAGACATCGGTCGCCCTTCTGGTCTTCCCTATGCTGACCAGGAGACCCTCATTCTCACAATCGTGATCGAGGATTATGAATTGCTCAACGATCTTTTCGCCATACATCTGGACCTTCTCCTCATGGGTACTGGCCCGATGCATCCCCGTCCCAACAATGATCTTAACGTTCTCCCTTCTTATTCCCTGGGATTCTAAGCTCCGCAATATGGGCCCGAGAATCCCCTCTTCTCCCTCGTAGGGAACGGGCCTGGTGATATCGGATACGGTCACCGAGACGGCCATATCCTTAGGTCTCTTCCCCTTCTTCTTGACGATCTCCTCCAATCTCGGGCCCCCAATGGGGTTCGAAAATGCCCTTTCGATCTCCCCTCGCCAATCATCGATATGGGGGACTCTACCCATGCTGATCTCTACCGAATCCCCAGGCACGGCGATCTCCAACGTTTCATGGCCATACTCCAAGGGAATCCGCTTCCAATCCTTGGTATCGACTCGAGCCAGTGCCTCCTCCAAATCTCGTTTCATATTCACTCCATTCTCAAAGTATCAAAAGCCCCTTCAAGGAATTCATTCTAACCCACCCTCGGGATGAGGTTCAACCCCGCGAATAGGCCGCCTTCATCACCCTTTACTCCAAGGCTAAATCCTCCAACGACTTCTTACCCCGTGTAACATCGCATCGACCCCGATCGAGCTCCATGATCACGGACAGTTTTGGTAACTTCAGGTCTTCCATGGATTTGGCTCTCTTTTGAGGATCAAATCATATCTACCATAAAGAAGAGATGCCAAAAAATCAACGCTTTTATTCATCCAAGGGTCCCACGATGATGGATTGCATCAAATGTTCTGGTATGAGCTGGGAGAAAAGGGTGGCCAAGGCATGGAGATTGGTGTACAGTTAACCGTATTGGGTAAATCGCCTATGAGGAAAAGGAATGTATGACGGCTTCGTAAAAGTCCAACTTCTGCGTTGCGCTGCATCCCCTGCCCTGTTAAATTGAAGGCAG
>CBDUXJ010000163.1:0-6119 GCA_965371165.1 uncultured Syntrophobacterales bacterium
GTCTCCACAGCCCTTGTACTCGGAGGCGGCATCGCCGGGATGCAGGCCTCACTGGATATTGCCGATAAAGGGTTTAGGGTCATCTTGGTGGAAAGGGAGCCTACCATCGGCGGACACATGGCTCAACTCGATAAGACCTTCCCGACTCTGGACTGTTCCTCCTGTATTCTGACGCCGAAGATGGTCGAGGTTGGTAGCCATCCCAATATTGAACTGATGACGTATTCCGAGGTAACCGAAATACGGGGGAAGGTAGGTGACTTCCATATTACCATCAGCAAGAAGCCCCGATATGTAGATGCAGGGAAGTGCACCGCTTGCGCCCTCTGTACTGAGGTTTGTGTCCAACGGGGAAGGATTCCCAATGAGTTCGACATGGGCATCGGCAAACGATCGGCCGCATACATACCTTTCCCGCAGGCAGTACCTCAGAAGTATGTCATTGACCCGAACCATTGTCTCATGCTGACCAGGGGAAAATGCGGAAAGGAGCCCAAATGCCAGAAAGTTTGCAGTCCCAACGCCATCGATTTCATGCAACAAGAGGAAACCATCACCGCCCGGGCGGGTGTCATTGTGGTGGCCACGGGTTTTGACCAATTTGACCCAAAGCTGAAGCCGGAATACGGGTATGGGCGGTACGAGAACGTCCTCTCCGGAATCGAGTTTGAAAGGCTCTGTTCCGCATCAGGACCTACAGAGGGAAAAATCATCGTCAATGGAAGGGAGCCGAAGCGGGTTGTCTTTATTCAGTGCGTGGGATCCAGGGATAAGACGGTTGGAAACGAATACTGTTCCCGGGTGTGCTGTATGTACACGGCCAAACAGGCCCATCTGGTCCGAGAGCATATTCCCGATGCCAGGATTACGATTTGCCACATGGACATCAGGGCCTTCGGAAAGGGATACGAAGAATTCTACGACCGAGTCCAGAGGGAGAATATCCTTTTCAGACGAGGGAATCCCTCTGAGATTTACCAAAGAGGAGCGTCCCTGTTGGTTCGGGGAGAGGATACGCTTCTCGGGGAGCCCTACGAGGAGGAAGCGGATCTCGTGGTGCTGGCGACCGGCCTCGTAGCCAGGAAGGATGCAGGAGAGATTGGCAAGCTGTTGGGGCTCTCTCACACCCCTGACGGGTTTTTCGAAGAAGCTCAGACGGAGGAAACTATCGCCACTTCGAGAGCAGGCGTGTTTCTTGCCGGTTGTTGTCAGGGTCCTAAAGACATCCCCGATACAGTCGCTCAGGCGAGCGGCGCTGCTGCCATGTCCTCCATATGGCTGGCCAAAGGAGGAAGCTAAGGATTACGATGAAGATCGGTGTCTACGTCTGCCATTGTGGGACCAATATCGCGGATCATGTGGATGTGGAGGCGGTCAAGAACTTTGCTGAGAACCATCCAAAGGTAGCCATCGCCAGGAACTATACCTATATGTGTTCGGATCCAGGCCAAGACTTCATCGTGAAAGATATTGAGACGTATCAACTCGATCGGATCGTGGTAGCAGCCTGCTCACCCACATTGCACGAGCGTACCTTTCGAAATGCCATTTCCAAAACAGGCCTCAACCCTTACTTTCTCGAAATCGCCAATATTAGGGAACAGTGCTCCTGGGTCCACAGCGATCGAACAAGAGCCACAGAAAAAGCCAAAGAACTGGTTTCCTCGGCCATCGCCAAAGCGTCGCTCCTGGAACCTTTGGAGGAAAAGGAGGTCCAGATGAGGCGCTCTGCCCTGGTGGTCGGTGGAGGCATTGCGGGCCTTCAATCGGCATTGGACATCGCCGACTCGGGGTTTGAGGTATTCCTCGTCGAGAAGAAACCAAGCATCGGGGGCCGTATGGCCCAGTTGAATAAAACCTATCCCACCATGGGAACGACGGAAGATTTGATCGTACTGAAAATGAAGCAAGCCGAGGAACATCCCAACATCGAGCTTTTACCTTATAGCGAGATAGTGACCGTTGAGGGGTTTGTGGGAAACTTTACCGTCGAATTGAGAGAAAAACCGAGATATATCGATCCCTTAAGGTGCACCAACTGTGGTAAATGCGAAGAGATCTGCCCCGTAAGGGTCCCCAACGAATTCAATCTCGGGCTGGATCGTCGACCGGCCATTTACCTCCCCTTTCCCCAAGCCATTCCCAATCGTTATGTAATTGACCCCGATGCATGTCAATACTTGATGAGAGGAGAATGCGGCCGGTGCATTGAGGGTTGTCCCCCCAGGGCCATCGATTTCACCCAAAAGGAGAGGGAGAAGGTAATTGAGGTAGGGACGATTGTCATCGCCACCGGATTCGAACCCTTCGATGCCAGGTTGAAGCCGGAATTCGGATATGATCGCTACGAGAGGGTCATTACCGGTCTGGAGCTGGAACGGCTCCTCTCCCCTTCGGGCCCTACGGGTGGAAATTTTCCTGCCCATTGGGAGGAACCAGGGAATATGGTCTTCATTCAGTGCGTGGGATCCAGGGATAAAACCGTTGGAAATGAATACTGTTCGAGAATCTGTTGCATGTATACCGCGAAACAGGCCGATCTCCTCAGGGAGAAATTTCCAGATGCGAGGATCACCGTTTGTTATATCGATGTAAGGGCCTTTGGGAAGGGGTACGAGGAGTTTTATGAAAAGGTCCAGAAGGCGGGAGTGATCTACCGTAAGGGTATCCCCTCAGAAATTTACAAAAAGGGAGAGAAACTCATCGTGAAGGCCGAGGATTCCCTCTTGGGGGAGGTATATGAGGAGGAAACGGATCTCGTTGTTCTGGCCACTGGACTTGTCCCACCGAGGGAAGCCGATCACCTCCGCAACCTCTTCAAATTGAACCAAACCCCGGATAGATTTTTCATGGAAGCCCATCCCAAGCTAAGACCCTTAGACACAGCTGTCGACGGGATCTACCTGTCCGGCACTTGCCAAAGCCCAAAGGGTATTGCCGACACCGTTGCCCACGCCCATGGAACTGCCTCGCGCGCCACCATCCCCCTTTTCCAAGGAAAGGTTAAGATTGAGCCCACCACCGCGTCGATAGATGAGGAGATATGTTCCGGATGTGGCCTCTGTGAGGACGTGTGCGAATATCAAGCCCTGAAAAGGGACGAATACCGAGGGCATATGACCGTAAACGCGGCCTTGTGTAAAGGGTGCGGGGCCTGCCACTCCGTCTGTCCCGTCAAGGCTATCACGGTAAAGCAATTCAAAACTGAACAGGTCCTCGTTCAGATCGAGATGATGGCCTAACGTGGGGCTTACGTTTCCCCGGCAATGATGTTCTGTGGCCCGCAGGGCTTACATCAAGAGGTTATCGTGAAAAGGGGTAGGGGAAAATCGAAGGGGATGATTCAGGTCTATACCGGAACGGGAAAAGGAAAGACCACCGCCGCCCTTGGCCTTGCTATGCGGGCTTCTGGACATGGCCTCAAGGTCTATATCATCCAATTTATGAAGGGGAATATCCGGTACGGAGAGGTGGAAACGGCCCGCCAACTCTCTCCGAATGTCGTCTTAAAGCAGATGGGCCGTGAGACCTTCGTCGATCGAAACAACCCGGATAGAATCGATATCGAATTAGCCCAAAAAGCCTTTCAACAGGCAAAGGAGGTCATTGGAGGTGGTAAATATGATATCGTGGTACTGGATGAAATCAACGTGGCCGTGGATTATGGCCTCATTTCCCTTGAAACCTTACTCGACCTTCTCGATTCGAAGCCAGCCCATGTGGAATTGATCCTCACCGGGAGATACGCCAAAGGAGAGGTGATCGAAAGGGCAGACCTCGTCACGGAGATGGTTGAGGTAAAGCACTATTACAGGAATGGCATCCCTTCCAGGAAGGGGATTGAGATTTAATGAGCTTGAGATCTCTGGGAAAGGAGCTCCGAGAGCAAAATTATAGGGTGCTGCGGTGCTGCAGTCAATCAAGGAAAAAATCCTAAATCGACTCGGCCGAGCCTTCGATAAACTCAGACCCCGAGCTAGTCGAGGGGCTCGTCGCGGGCCGAAACATTAAATACCAAACAATATCTAAATCGAAATGTTTAAATCCTAAAGGCTTTTGTCATTTGATCATTAGTGCTTTGTATTTGTTTAGGGTTTAAAAATTAGGATTTGGAATTTGCTTGTATTCTCTCCCACATGCAATTATCTGTGTCCTCATAAATAGAGTGTGAGACAAAGTAGCGGCGGGGGACGAGTTTTTAAGAGATTTTGCCTTACATTCCTTACAAGGGGGAATCCGATGTTTCGGGAAGATCATTTGAAGACCATCGGGGATGAGGAGGAAAAGTGGACTGAGGACCTGAGCAAGATCCTTTCGGAGGTCCCCGAGAGGCTATCCCGATTTTCTACCATTTCCGATATGGAGATAAAGGGACTCTATACCCCGAAGGACATCGAGAATTTAGATTACTCGAGGGATATCGGTTTCCCCGGTATCTATCCCTTCACTCGAGGGGTCCAATCTTCAATGTACCGGGGAAAGATCTGGACGATGCGAATGTTCTCCGGGTTAGGGGGCCCTGAGGAAACAAACCAGCGGTTTCATTATCTTCTGGAACATGGGGAAACCGGGCTATCCATCGCCTTTCATTACCCTACCCTGATGGGATACGACAGCGACTCCCCCATGGCAAGGGGTGAAATCGGGAAATGCGGGGTGGCCGTGGATACCCTTAAGGATATGGAGATCCTGTTGGAGGGAATTCCCCTGGAAAAAGTCTCTACGTCGATGACCATCAATCCGCCGGCATCTATTCTGTTGGCCATGTACATCGTCGTTGCAGAAAAACAGGGGGTGAGCAAGAGCCAGATCGGAGGAACCATACAGAATGATATGCTCAAGGAGTTCATCGCCCAGAAAACCTTCATGCTTCCGCCTAAGCCATCGATGCACCTCATCGTCGACACCATAGAATACTGTGCCAAGGAGGTTCCTCGATGGAATACCATCAGTATCAGCGGATATCATATCAGGGAAGCCGGATCTACGGCAGTTCAAGAATTGGCCTTTACCCTGGCTGATGGGATTGCTTACGTCGAAGCGGCATTGGAAAGGGGTCTGGAGGTGGATGATTTCGCCCCGCGCCTCTCCTTCTTCTTCGATTCTCACATCGACTTTTTCGAGGAGATTGCCAAGTTCCGGGCAGCCAGGCGCATATGGGCGAGGATTATGAATGAGAGGTTCAAAGCCAAAAATCCCCGCTCCTTGATGCTCCGGTTCCATACCCAGACGGCGGGATGTTCGCTGAGCGCTCAACAGCCCTACAACAACGTCGTTCGAACCGCTTACGAAGCCCTTGCCGCTGTGCTGGGAGGAACCCAGTCACTGCACACCAATTCCTTGGATGAGGTTTATGCCATTCCCACGGAGGAGGCTGCTACCATCGCCCTGAGGACTCAGCAGATCTTGGCAGAGGAGACGGGGGTGACCAACACCATTGATCCCCTGGCGGGTTCTTACTTCGTCGAAACCCTGACCAATCGAGTAGAGACAGAAGCCCTGGAATACATTCAAAAAATCGATGACATGGGGGGAATGCTCGCGGCGATAGAAAAGGGGTATCCTCAAGCGGAAATCGCACAGGCCGCCTATCAATACCAGAAATTGATCGATGGAGCGAAAAAAGTGGTTGTGGGGGTAAATAAATACGCAACTGATCATTCTCCCATCACCACATGGAAGATGGATCCTGAGATTGAAAGAAGGCAATTAAAAAGGTTGCGGGAAGTGAAGAAAACGAGGAATACACAAAGGGTCAAGAAGCATTTGAAAGAACTCAGAGGTGCCGCCGAAGGGGACGAAAACCTCATGCCTCATATCATCAACGCCGTTCGGGAATATGCCACGTTGCAGGAGATCTGTGATGTCTTCAGGGAGGTCTTCGGGACCTACACGGATCCAGGAATGTTCTAAGTGGTCTAATAAAGGGCTGCAGAGTATACTAAGAGATTACAGAGACACTGGAAAAGGAGCTCTGAGCGCAAAATTATAGAGTGTTGCAGTGCTGCGGTGCTGCAGTCATGCGGTTAGGGCCCTGCACATTCTAACAAGTGGTGAAGCGAACTTTGACGGCTTCGTAAAAAGTCCATCTGCTGCGTTGCGCTGCATCCTTCGTCATT
>CBDUXJ010000164.1:0-6110 GCA_965371165.1 uncultured Syntrophobacterales bacterium
ATCTGGATCTTTTTTCTTTGCCGTCTGATTCCGACTTTTTACGAAATCATCAAAGATATGATTCAGAAAGTTGTTAATAAGCGCAATCTGAACGATTCCTCATCAGTAAGGGAGGACTTATCCTATTGGCTGAGTAAGACCCCTGAAGAACGAGTAGCGACAGTAGACTATCTGAGAAGGCAATATCATGGAAGTACAACCAGACTTCAGAAATCTGCTCGTGTTATTCAACGCACACAAAGTTGATTACATAATTGTTGGCGCTTATGCACTAGCATTTCACGGTGCTCCACGCTACACCGGTGATATGGATATTTTTGTCAAGCCAGATGCAATAAATGCTCAGCGTATTATGGCAGCCCTTGACGAATTTGGATTCGGATCAGTTGGATTAACGGCGATGGATTTTGAAAGCCCGGATAAGGTTATACAGCTCGGCGTTCCTCCAGTGCGAGTTGATATCATCACATCGATAACTGCTGTTTCATGGGAAGACGCAGTCACTGGTAGGGCAGAAGGAAAGTACGGGGATATTCCTGTTTACTTCATTGGACGTGAACAGTTTATATCGAATAAGAAGGCACTTGGAAGGAAAAAGGATTTGGCTGATCTAGAAGCCCTTGGGGAAGAATGATGTTCATGTCTAAACACACGCCGAACCAGTCACTGCACCTGACCTCTATTACGCTTCGGAATGCGGTCATCTATTAAATATTACCATGTGTCACTAGTTAGCATGAGGTAAAAAAGATTGGAATTGGGGGACCATACCAGGCATCAGGTACTTTCAGAGTTTCGAACGCTCAGCAGGGTTCTTATCGACGCTTCCTCAATTATTTACACTCACAAGGCAGGTTTTTTTACGGAACTGGCTAAAGTAGTAAACCTCTATTCGCCAGCAGAGATCGTAGCTGAAACGGGTTATAATGATTTGTACATAAGGCCGGTGGCCTGCACTTCGAAGTCTCTTTCTAATGATCAAAAATTAATCACCACTGCTCTCAAACTGAGGTGGCCGGTCATATCCGAGGACGGGAATATTCTCTTGCACATGCAGAGGGCAAAACTTCCATACTTTAATACCTTGATGATGCTGAACTTTCTGCTGTTCAGAAGGCGAATTGATCTGAAAAGCCATGCAATCTATTTTGAGCGGCTCAAACAGTGTGCATGGTATAATCCCTATGTCTGGAAGTTTGGCAAAAATATCTACAATGCGATAGCTGATCTGTCATAGGAGGTTCACGAATGATCAGTCGAGTATGGCATGGTTGGACGAGTCGCGAAAACGCGGACGCCTATGAAGAATTACTACGCAGTAAGATATTCGCTGGCATTGCGAAGCGATCAATCCAGGGTTATCGGGGCATACACCTGCTTCGTCGCGATGTTGATGATGGCGTGGAGTTCGTGACGATAATGTGGTTTGATTCGTTGGATGCCGTGCGAGCATTTGCCGGCGAAGATTATGAAGTTGCTGTCGTACCTTCCAAGGCGAGGCAACTCTTGTCAAGATTTGACGGTCGCTCGGCGCACTATCAAGTTATCGAAACTTCAAATTAAGACGGGTTGGTCTTTGCGACGGCGGCTAACATTCTCGCTGCAGCGGACACTTCGGCAGGCTCAGGACCGCTGATCTCGGTCGTTATGCCGCTGTGATATCAGATGAGCCAGATATGGTAGCTATTCTTCATGAGAGACCAGAGGATGCTAAAGCAATCCGGTTCGTTCTAGAGGAAGCATTCGGCCAATCAAACGAAGCTGATCTTGTCGATGCACTTCGCCACCGGGGAACGTTGACCTTGTCACTGGTTGCACTCCGAGAAAATGAAGTTGTGGGGCACATCCTATTTTCCTCCGTGACAATCGAATCTGCCGGGTCAAGTTTCAATGCAATTGGGCTTGGTCCAATGGCCGTTTTACCGCCATACCAGAGAAAAGGAATTGGGTCGCAGTTGGTTCGTATGGGGCTCGAGCAATGTCGGCAAGCTGGTCATGAGATCGTGGTCGTGCTTGGTCATCCAGACTTCTACGCAAGATTTGGCTTCGTGCCAACAAGGCATCGCGGCATTCACTGTGAGTTCGATGTTCCTGATGATGTATTCATGGTCATGGAACTTCGTCAAGGGGCGTTGGCCGGACGAGGTGGGCAGGTAAAATATCAACCTGAGTTCAAGTCAGTTTGAGTATTACTGGCTGGCTTGGTGCGCGGCATAACAAGTCGTTCCAGCGGACCCTTCGATGCTTCGATTTTACTCAGCATCGATCCTGAGCCCATCGACCCTGAGCGACGTCGATGGGCTCAGGGTCAATGGGTTGACTTGCTCCGCTCGCTCAGGGCGGCTGAGCTCTATCGTCAGACGATCGAGATTGAATGAATGGGGTAAGAATGAAGAAAAAAAACGGCGAACACCCTTCCGGTGACACTGGACAGTTGGTATTGCTTGTCTTGTTTGTGGTCGTTTGGGTGGCGGATTCGTTTTTCTTGCCAAAATCGACATTTCTGTCGGATTACGTGCCGCTGTATATTCGACTAGTCATCTTGGGCCTTGCAATTATCACCGCGATTTATCTTTTCATGTCGGGCCATGTTGTAGTCAGTCATGAGCGGCGTCCTACCGGCGTGCTATCAACCGGAGCCTTCAGGTATGTGAGGCACCCCTTGTATTTAGGGAGCATCTTGTTTTACCTCGGCCTCGCGGTTTCTACGGCTTCGCTTTTTTCCCTTGTGCTGCTCGTGGTAATATTCGCCTTCTACAATTACATCGCGAGTTATGAGGAAAAGCTGCTGGAGGTAAAGTTTGGGGAGGAATATAGGAGCTACAAGAAAAGAACGGGGAAGTGGGTGCTGAAGATTGGCAGAGTGTAAGAAAACAAGATCAACCCTTGAGACATGAGACAATTCTCAAATCTAGTCTAACCTGCGGATGCAGTCCGACGGGCAAACAACTTCGCTGTCTTAGACGCGGCTAACCCGAATCGTTTGGGATGAGACAGATTAATTTGACATAGAGGATCAGAAGAGAAATCACCCCTCCCCTGATATCCCCAGGGACTCTTCAATCCTTTGAATCTCCTTTTTGGCACTCTCAATTCGCCTCAGCCCTTTTTCCCTCCACCGTCGGCTCCCCTTCAACTTCTCCCTCATTCCGTCGATCTGGGCTTTTACGGCTTCCGCCGAGGTACCTCCTTTCAAGGTCTTCTTTGTTACGATCCTTAAGGGATCCTGCCCCTCCAAGAGTTCTTGCTCTGACATCTCCAGATCTAAGTCCGTCTCCTTCAAGGCTTTACGAAACCCTTCGAGGATAACCACATCGGCTCCCTTATCCTCCGAATATTTGACCGCCTTCTCCATGAGCATTTTTGCCTTCCTGAAAGGGATTTTAAACCTTTGGATGATTTCCTCCAGCAGGGCCGTCGCCCCGATAAATCCCCTCCGGCATTGCCGGAGCATTACCCTTCGGTTTACCTGGAGCAACTCAATCACTTCCTTCATTACCCCCAGGGCCGGCTTGCACTCCCGAACCATGTCCATGATCAGATACTTCGTCCATTGAGAATCACGATTGTATCCGATAAAGGATGATTTACCCAGGGACGAAAGCCCCATCAAGACCCCCTGGGCAACGGAGGCCCTGGCCTTGATTACCTCCAAAGTCCCGGGGTTCCGTTTCTGGGGCATGAGGGAGCTTCCGCTACAATGCGTATCGTCCAACTTCACCATGTCGAATTCGGCCGTGCTCATCAGGATGCAGGACTGGGCAACGGTGCTCAGGTGATTCATGGTCATGGCAATGGCATGGGCGAATTCCAGCTCCGGTTCCCAACGGTTGCTGATGGGATCCAAGGTGTTTCCGGTCCACGTATCGAAAGCCAACAATTTCGTGGTCAACTCCCTGTCCAATGGAAAGGTGGACCCATATCCCGCTACCCCACCCAGTGGGTTCTTATTGAAAAGCCTGTACCAATGAATGAACCGCCAGATATCCCTTTCCAGGGGCCCCGCAAAGGAGAGAAGAACGTGGGCGAAGGTGGTGACCATGGCATGTTGATGATGAGTGAAACCCGGCATCACTGTATCCAGGTTCTCCCGAGCTTTTTCCAGGAAAGCCCCGATCAGCCCGTCCAATTCTCGTATGAAATCGAAAACCTCTTGTCTCATATACAAACGCATATCCAACGTTATCTGATCATTCCGGCTCCTTGCCGTATGGAGCTTCCCTGCCGATTCCACTCCATGCCGCTCGATGAGATAGCCCTCCACGTTGCTGTGGACATCCTCCTTCGAAGGGTCCAGGACGAATTCCCCTCGGAGCGAACGGCCTTCGGCCTCTCTGAGCCCCCCCAGAATCACCCTGAGGTCATCCTCGGAGATGATCCCCTGCTTGTTAAGCATGATAGCATGGGCCTTGCTTCCCCAGATATCGTATTCAACCAGGTGCTGGTCAGAAGGGGATATCCCCTCGACATCCCTTCCCGACAAGAACTCGATAATCCGACGGGGGGGTTCCCGGTGGAACCTGGAACCCCAAAGCTTGTCAATCTTCATTTTTTCATCCCCGCATTCCTCTTGGCCAAGATTTCGAAGGGGAGACCCCTGATGTATGCCGCATCGGCGCACATCTGCTGATTAAATCCAGTGCTCTTGATGGACCTGATCTCCGGTGAAAAGAGGCCCGTTCGTGAATCCCTCTCCAGGATGTCGATATTCCCCTTATACAATTTGACGCGGGCCACCCCGTTGACGACTTTCTGCGATTGGTCGATGAAGGCATCGAGATCCAGTTTCAGGGGATGGTACGCCAAACCGTGGTAGATGAGATAGGCCCATTTCTGATCCACCATCTTCTTGAATTGAATTTCGTCCTTAGTCAAACAGAGTTGTTCGAGATCTCGGTGGACCTTTAAGAGGATAGTGGCAGCAGGGGCTTCGTATAATTCCCTGCTCTTGAGGTCCATGATTCCATCCTCAAAGATATCTATCTTCCCAATGGCATTGGGCCCCGCCGATTTCGTTAAGCTCCGGAATGATCTCCCCCGGGGGCTTCCCTTTACCATTCAGTTTAACGGGGATCCCGCCTTCGAACTCAAGGTCGATGACGGTGGCCTTATCAGGGGCCTTCTCGGGTGGCCGATACCACATCCAAATATCATCGGGCAACTCTTGGTTTAGATCGATGGCCCCGCTGGCGATGGAACGACACCACATGGTCCTATCATCTCCCCCCGTTATGGTCTCCGTTACGGGGATGTTCCATTCCCGACACAACATCTCTTCCTCCAATCGGGTGAGGTCGAAATCCCGAACGGGTACCAGAACCTTCAAAGCCGGAGCGAAGGTCTTGAAGACATTGTGCATGCGATATTGATCGTTTCCCTTGCCGCTGGATCCCTCTGTGATGGCATCACATCCCTTTTCCGCCGCTATCTCCGCAACCCTCCTGGCTACGATCTGGCGGGTCATGGAGGTGGATACCGGATAGCCCAGGTAATCCGAATTGGATTGAATCGCCCTTGCGATCCACTGTTCGGTGAACTCGTCCTTCATGTCGATCAACAGGGGAACGATTCCCAATACCCTGGCCTTACGACTGCCCTCCGCAATCTCCTCTTCCCCCTGTCCCACATCTATGGTGACGGGAATGATTTCCTTCGCCTTATACTTTCTTCTCAGCAGCTCCACGGACAGGCTTGAGTCCAACCCGCCTGAATAGGCCAAGGCTACTTTCGTAACCCGGGGAGTTGGTGTTTCCTCGATCCTCTTCAGTATTTCCTTAATCCCCATATCTTGGCCTCCTTTCCCCTTGAAACGTTCAGAAAAGGTGGGCAGATCTCAATAAAATCCGGCCACCCAATAGTAACAGAAATAGAGAATGAAAACAATTCCCCTCTCCTTAGAGATTCTCCCATAGGCCATTGAAGAAAGGAGTTGGAAAACTTATAATGTAAATAAGACGGTTTCGTAAAAAGTCCATCTGCCATTCGACATGCTCATGGCCCCGAGTAAAGCCGAAGGGCTGCGTTGCGCGTCATCCTTCGTCACTGCAGCGTACTTGTATGTACGCCTCATTCCTCAGGATTTGCGCGCCTTGCATCTGGATCTTTTTTCT
>CBDUXJ010000165.1:0-6044 GCA_965371165.1 uncultured Syntrophobacterales bacterium
CAGTCGTCGCTCCTCGGCGCCTTGCATCTAATACCTTGCTGGTGATCAGGAATACTGCATAACCTGGTGATTTTAGTTTTGATACCTAAATTAGACGGTGGATTTTGGTCTTGAGGGTAAATGGTTATATCGAAAATCGGGCTCGACGTTTCAACCGAGATAGCGAGTTTTCGTGTCCGGATCAATGCAATCGGTTCGGTTGTGAGGACGAAAGGCTTCATGTCACCGTCAGCATCGTTGATTTAGTAGCGGCTTCTCTCTTAACCAGGAAAAAGGCCTCCCACCTCTTTCGGGCTCATTATAAGATCGGGACCTCTCCCATGAACGGAAACCCCTGGATTCAGCGATTTGTCCTCGAGCTGAAGAAACCCTGTCCCTTTTTGACCGGGAAGGATTGTGGTATATATGAGGGAAGGCCCATCACCTGTGCCCTCTTTCCCGAGGCCTTCTTTCTCTTTCCCGAAGGGAAAGGAGGCTTGGATAAGGGAAAATTTGGGCACTATCCGTGCCTCCGAGAAACACTAGTACTATCGGAAAAGAGGCGTTCCCACCTCATTGAGTTGATGGAAATGGCCCGTCGAGAGGCCCTGCTCACGGAATTCTACCTCTTTGGATTCTCCCCTTTCTCCGTCGATCTGAGAAACAGCGTGATTGACTTGACCGAAGTTTCCCGGGATATCTCCGGGAGTATTGGAGATGCCGAGAGGCCTTTTGAAATCCCTCATGAGGCCTTTGAGAAAATATTGGTTCAGAAGTTGGGAAACGGGGGATACCTTTCTAAGATCGATGCGAAGGTGGATGAACTGAATAACACAAGGGGCATTGAGGCATTATATGAGATAAAGGAATGGACCGACTTGGTGGCGGCAGATGATAAGGACTTCCCCTACTGCTATGAATTCGATGAGAGGGACAGGTTAAAATTAGTCAAAAGGTTCATCTAAGGGGTGAAAATGGTTTTTGGAGAGGAGTACAAGCGATCGATGAAGTTGATCAGTAATATGGTTTGGTTGAGGATCCTCCTAATAACAGCAGCGATCTCCATTGCAATGGGAGGAGGACTTACCAACGGGGAGGAACGGGAATGGAAGCTGGAGCTTCCCCCCTTCAGTGGGGTGATGGAGCGAGTATCGGGCGATTGGGAGCAATTGGGCGAACGGGTTTTCCGACAAGGGGATGGGGAGGCAGCCCCCACAATACTGCTCTTCGGCCGGAATGAATGGGCTGATTACCGCTTGAAGATGAGGGCTCGAATCATGGAAGGGACCGGGGGACTTTTGGTCTTTTTCCGGTATCGAGATGAGGATTGGAGTCTCTGGTGGAGCTTAGGTGGTCAAGAAGGCGTTGCTTCCGGGATCGGTGAGAACCGATGGGATTATGGGAGAATTATTCCCGAAACCGGGATTCCTCACCCAATAGAAAAGCAGAAGTGGTATGAAATTTCCCTCATCGTCACCGGGAGAGAGATCAAGGGTTACCTCGATGGAAACTTAAGGATGGAATATATCCTCTCAGACGATGGGACCCATACCTCGGGAAAACTCGGCCTTGGCACATGGAAGGCCGTTGCCGAATTCGAGCTCCTTGAAATTGAGCAATTCGAGGCGGACATGATCCCTGGCCCCCCCTCTTTAAGAGGAAAGGTCTTGGTGAAGGGAATGGAGGAAGTTCCCATTCCGGAGGCAGAGATAAAGGGGACCTTTGGAACCATCACCACAGACCATCAGGGGCAGTTTTTCGCCCAGGAGTTAATTCCGGGAAGGAACATTCTCACCATTACCGCTTCCGGTTTTGTGGCCCAGAAGGCGATCTTCAACCTCGAGGAAGGGGAAAACATCAAATCCTTTTACCTTAGGCCGCGAATTCTAATGGATGGAGGAAAAATTCTATTCTTCAGGGAATATGACCGAGATGAGGGGATGCCCAGGGGAGATCTCTTCCTTCTCTACCTGAAGAGTGGAGGTGAGCGGAATATAACTCAACGCCCAGGGGCCTATTTCTCTCCCCGTTGGTCACCCAATGGATCCATGATCGCCTTCTACACCCTCGATTCGAGGGAGATTTTCATCATCCCCGTTGAAGGAGGTGAAATGGAAAAGGTGGCCTCTGGGACGTCTCCCCATTGGTCTCCGGATGGGCAAAGGCTCTTATTCCTGGATGGTGAAAGGCTATGGTCCCTTAAAGCGGAAGGAGCGGAACCCGTCCTCCTCTTCGAGAGCCCCACGTATATCAAGGACTATTCGTGGTCCCCTGAGGGTAATCGGGTGCTCTTTGAATCCCAGTCCCACATCTTTGTGGTCAATGCAGAGGGAGGGGAATTGAGAGAAGTCGCATATCCCGGCAGAAATCCTGTATGGTCTCCCGGTGGAGATACAATTCTATTCATATCTCCTCGAGGACTGATGAAGGTGGATATCGAGGGCGGGAATGAAATCGAAATAGCCCCCTCTGGTCGACTCGAAGACCTCCAGTGGTCACCCGATGGATCCATGATCGCATACCGAAGGTGGGATGAAGATACCGACGGGAAGGAAAGGCCCGTTCTCTACCTGGTAGAAGCCAAAGGAGGTAAGCGTTACAGGACCTTCTACTCCATCAAGGAGGGAATTCAAGAGTATCGCTGGTCCCCCAGGAGCAATGAGTTGGTTTTACTGACGGGGAGGAAACCGCCAATGCCAAATACCCTCTATCGTATGGAGGTAGAGAGGAAAAAGGTTGCCCCCATAATCGACTTTCCTGCCACCAATCTCCAATGGTCTCCGGATGGGGAGTGGATTTCATTCTTATCGGAGGGGGAAGCGGGTTGGGATATCTATATCATCAAAGGCGATGGGACAGGCCTCAAGAAAGTGACCGATACCCCGGAGACGGAATTTCAGGAACGTTGGTGTCCAAGCCTCCGTTAAATCAGGCTCAAAGGTACCTTTCCTTATCGGGCTCGTCATGGGAGTCGGGGGGCTGGGTTAGTAGGGTTTCAGTTCCGTCGTTCCCCTGTTATATCCATAACTTTTGACCACCCCATCCTTATCGAAGAGGATAACGAGGCTGTCCTTCTTTTCCTGGATTCGCTTGAACTCAAAGAAAGTAAAATTGGTAAAGATGGGTTCTTCCAGGGTTAGCCTGCTGGAGTTCTTTCGGACATAATCATAGACGAAGATATCTCCATCATACTGTCTCTGAACGCGATAGGGGGGACCGAAAATCTTCAGGATTTCGCTTTTTGTCGTGGCACCGATAACGATCATTTCCCTCGGGTCGTCTTTTATCTCGGAACCTATGTAAACCCTCCCAATGCGGCAACTGCATACCGAGATGATCAAAAGGACCGTCAAGGCCAGAATTCTACTGTAACTCCTCCGTTCCCCTTCGGAACCCATAGTATTTCACCCTTTCATTTTCATCGAGAAAGATGACCAGGTGATCGGATTTTACCTTTGCCTCGGCGTAATTGAAGAGAATTAAGATGAGTGCCCTTATATTCCCCCGGTCGTACTGGTAGGAAAGGATATGGGCAAAGGGATAGGTCGTCAGAGGTTCCCCTGTAGCCTCCATCTTCCGGAGTGTTTGGTTAAACACCCCGGGGCTCATATAGTTCTGGGGTGGACCAAACCAGTCTATGATCTCCTCCTTGGTCGTTACGCCCGGCTTGATATCCTTGATCTTTTCGGCTAAGATTTGGGCCCCTCCATAGTAGCGTCCGACGACACAACCCGTGGAGAAAAGCGATAGGAGGAGGATACCGGCGGTATAGAAGCATATTCGAGCTTTGCCTTTCATTTCGCTTCTCCTTTTGGCAGAGAATCCGGTGCAATAATAGAGATAGTATATTATGAAATAGGAAATTTTCAACAGTTTAATGAATGGAGTTTCCTGAGTTTCTGGGGGATTCCGTTGTCCCTGAGCGTAATCTGCTGGAGAAGTGGGGTACCCATCGAGGGTGAGCGGGAAGGGGAAGGCCAGCCCTTTAGAGGCTGGAAGGGGTAAGTATTCCCCACCCGCGAACCCCGAAAGGGTCACTTCGAAGGCATTAAAGCGAAGGGACAAGGGTATCTCCTACTGAAATGTCTAATTTTCAATAAAATTAATGAGTTACAAAGACACTTCCTACAAAACTCAGGAAATTCCACTTTAATGAGTGCCTGGTTCCCCATTGCTTGTAAACCTTCCGGTGATGGGTATTGATTTCCATTGTGTTTTGTATTAGAAAAAAGGCATTCGCTTTTTAGAGAGCATAGTGATGGAGAATTCTAACGAAAAGGGGTATGAGATCCTTTTCATGGGCCCTGCTACCGATACGGCTGAGGAAAGGGAAAGGGTGATTCAAGGACTCCAGGCTCGATTCAACATTTCCCGGGATAGAGCAATACGATTGGTCCAACGCGCACCCATTGTAATCAAGAGGGGAGTGACGGAAAAAGAGAGTGATCGATACGTCGAGGCTTTCCATTCCATCGGTGCGATGATACGGGTCAGGAAATATTCTCATCCCAATGATATGGCAAGGGAAGGCGGGACAATGCCATATCGCCCCGGTGAAGAAGAGAAATACTGTCCCTGGGAGGACATGGAGAGGTTGGGATTTTTCCAGGCATTGCTGACTACGCTGAGAGAGGTACTCTTTTCTCCAACCCAATTCTACCGTCGAATGCCCACGAGAAAGGGGTTGACAAATCCCCTGATCTTCGCCCTTATCTTGGGGGTCTTGGGAGGAGTTTTGGGCCTTGCATGGCAGCAGGTATTTATGCTTCGACTCGGGCAACTTCCGGAAATAGCTATGACTTATCTCGTGGGAATAACCATTGGGCTTCCGTTTATCGTATTGACCATACTCTATATCATCAGTGCCATCGTCCACATGTTTTTAACAATAGTCGGAGGGAACCGAAGGGGTTTCGAGGCCACCTTCCGGGTTATTGCTTACGCAGGGGCAACGGATATTTTTTCCATTATTCCCTTTATTGGAAGTCTGATCGCCTTCATCTATGCGTTAATCATCGCTGTCATCGGCCTGAGGGAAAGCCATGGCATCGGCACGGGAAGGGCGGCCCTGGCCGTATTTTTGCCCATTATCGCTATACTTGGATTTTTCCTGGTGGTAGCAATCTCTCTGCTCTATAAGCTGAGTGAGTTTTTGTGATTCCCAGGTCCACCTTGGCAAATGGCCCATTGGCCAGTTTATCTGAGGAGGCTTTTCCCCGGAAGGGACATTGATTCCATATGCGTCTTATCCTTATCTTCATCGTCGTTCCCCTGATCGAGATTCTGCTTCTCATAGAGATCGGGAACCAAATAGGAGCGCTCAATACCATCTTGGTCATCGTCCTAACCGCGATATTGGGGGCATCCATGATGCGACACCAGGGTTTCACCATTA
Source organism: uncultured Syntrophobacterales bacterium (assembly GCA_965371165.1). Lineage (GTDB taxonomy): Bacteria > Desulfobacterota > BSN033 > WVXP01. The sequence goes on from CBDUXJ010000165.1 coordinate 5,375, forward strand.
TGAGGAATATTCAAAGGGATCTTTCCGAGGGTCGGATGCCAACAGTAGAACTGATCAATGGGGCATTGGTACTGGTGGGAGGCATCGTGCTCCTGACCCCGGGTTTCTTCACCGATGCCGTGGGATTTATCCTCCTCATCCCAGCCACCAGGGGGTTCATTCGTAAAAAAATCCAACGCCTCATTCGTCGGAAGATCGAGTCAGGGGACATCCACATCTTTTTTCGATGAAAGGAGCTTGTTTGGCATTGCTCCTGTCTATTCCACAATCGTCCAAGTCCATACCGAAGCGCTTTCTTAACTCCACGGATAATCCCTGAAGTCCTACCCATATCGGATGTTCACTGACTTTCATAAGGAGTATGTCTGCACCCTACTTCTCCAGAGGTCCGTTCGGGAATAACGCGCTGTCAGAATTTAAAGGCGACCCAGCTTTATTTGGGGAGGGTAAGTGATTCAGAGGCTATTCGGTGAATGGATATTCTTCACACGAAATAATTGACGGCTTCGTAAAAAGTCCATCTGCCATTCGACAGGCTCATGGCCCTGAGCAAAGCCGAAGGGCTGCGTTGCGCTGCATCCCCTGCCCTGTTAAATTGAAGGCAGCCGTATCAATAGATATGGGATATAGAAGCTGCTTGAAAATAGTAACATCAAACAAAGAAAATATT
>CBDUXJ010000166.1:0-5998 GCA_965371165.1 uncultured Syntrophobacterales bacterium
GATATTTATAAGTAAAAATATATGGGACAGAGGTGTCTCTTTTGACCCGGCCCCATCCTTCCTTGAGGTTCGGGATTTACCATGAATTAATGGGATTTCATCTCAGAAAAAATAAAAAAAGGTGATTTGCGAAAACGGTGAGGTAGAAGAACAAGGTACATACGATGACAGCCTTGGTAAAGAGTAGATTCTTGTAAATGCAAAGGAGAAAAATGCACAGCGCGGTTAAGATGTATTTTGTGGCAAAGAAGTGGATGTTTCCATAGCCCATCACGAAGTCCATGAGAGGATTGATTTCCCGGGCTCCCCTTTCAACATGGAAGATCGTGAAGTAGGCATCGAAGATGGAAAGCAAGATAATTAGGAGGAGGGAGAGGAGGAGGTACGGGCCATAGAGGTCGACATACATATGGGTTTTCCGGTCCGTCTTCCGCCGAATCGATCGACGGCGACCGAAGAGCAGATATCTGCCGAAGGACTTCGTTGGCTTTTGGCGCCGATCCGTTACTATTCGTCTATCGTTTTCGCATCCAACCATTGTTCACCCTCGGATATCTCTCTGCAAAAACGATTCCAGTCAGATAATGGTCCTTTGAAATGTATCCAAGGCGCAGAGTTCGATATCAATTCTTTGGGCTAGATCATAGATGCAGGAGTGAGGATTCTTAATCCCTTCAAGGCAGAAAAGCTGGCGTTTGTAACTTTCTCCCACGTTAGTCCCTTCAATCGTATCCAGAAGACACCCTCTTTCGCAGGCAAAACACTTCTCCAGTTGATATGGAATTGGGCTTGCGGTTCGAGCGGCTACAAGGGCTTTATCCCATGACCAGGTCTCTCCGTCACCTCTTTCATCGATCTCGATTCGATTTGGCCTTTTGAGGATCAGGCGGCCCCGATCCACTGAAACCCTTGCATAAAGGTCAACCTTATCCCCTTTCGAAAACCGATATTTCGCCTGTAACCCCTTGCTAATGGTCAAATAGCAGAGGTCTTCGAACTTTACGAGATCGAAGAACGCCTCACGGAAGATGAGCATGAATCCGTTCAATACAATATGGCCCCTTTTCCCCTGGATAACTTGTCGCATCCTCGGCTTGACGGAATAGATTATTCCGGAAAGATTTACCTCCATTCCTTTCAGGCTGTACAACCAGGTTTCAAATTCCCCCAGGTCCCTCATAAATTTTGGAAACTCCTCATCCGAAAGGACAACCTCCGGGTAATTGATTACCTTTTCGTCATAAAATTCCTTGCACCCGAAACATTTCCTTCCCACATGCTTGAATTTCCGGATGCAGCTCCGCCCTTTATTCAATTTCCTGCACTTCCACATGAAATAGATACAGCCACGGGGATAACAACCTCTCTCCTTCAAGACATGATATACTGACACCTTGTTATTAAATCGAGCATGTGCCTCCTGGATGCATTTGAATACGTCTTGTCGTTTGTAATGGTTGACCGTGGTTCGTACCCTCTGCCTCTGCAGGTATTGGTCCAATAATTTCATGGCTCGGCTTCGTTTTCCCATATGATGTGGGATCTCCTCGTGTGCCTGAACAGAGTGGGCCCTATGTGCAATATTACCGTATTTTTGAGAAAAATGGGATGCTTTTTATTGCCTTCATTTTATCGAGGAACCCACGGTCACCCAAAAATTGGGGAAGCCCCGTTCCAAAATTCACGATATTTCCTTCCAATTCATTGTTACCCGGCTTTTTTAGGTGTAGTGCCAGTTACGGCTCATGGTCTTCCACGGATTGATGAATTTACCAGGAGAGGTTTATAAATAGAGGTTGTAATTTCCCCTCAGATGAAATAGTGATAGAGGCAGAGGATGGGTAATGGGTAAAGAGATGCTGACGTCGGTATTTATCCATTCGCATGAGCTCGGCAAATTCGAATTCGGTCCTGACCATCCCTACAAGCCAGAAAGGGCCATTAAGGCATATGAACTCTGCCGCCGATACGGGGTGATGGATAGGCCGTGGATGAAGACCAAAAAGCCCAAACCCATCGATCCAGGACTCTTGAAACTCTTCCACGATGAGGAGTACCTAAGCCTGTTACAGGAGGCGAGTACCGGCAAGGTCACCCTTGATATGCTATCCCATGGCATCGGATCGGAGGATAATCCCATCCTGCCGGGGATTTATGAATGGTCCCTTATGACCGCCGGGGCTACGTATATGGGGATGAGACTCATCGTCGAGGGGAAGGCCGATGTGGTTTTCAATCCTCTGGGAGGATTTCACCATGCCCGCAAGGATTATGCAGAGGGATTCTGTTACGTCAATGACGTCGCCGTCGCCATTACGGAGGCTATCCAGGGGGGACTGAAGGTGGCATTTATCGATATCGACGCCCATCATTGCAATGGGGTCCAGGATGCTTTTTATGAAGAGGACCGAGCCCTGGTCGTTTCGCTCCACGAGACCGGGGAAACGCTTTATCCCGGAACGGGAAGGGTGGATGAGATTGGTATCGGAAACGGGGTGGGGTACAATATCAATATCCCCTTAGCCGAAGGGACAGACGATGAGGTTTATGTCTATGTATTCCAGGAGGTGGTTCCCCCGATGATCAGGGCTTTCCAACCCGATTTCGTTATGGCCGAAGTCGGAGCTGATACCTTGAGGTCCGATCCCCTGACACACTTGATGTTGACCAACAACGGATACCAGGAAGTAATCAAAGCCATCAAGGGCTTCTCGCGGCCAGTCCTCGCCCTCGGGGGAGGGGGGTATGATATCTATCGAACGGCCCGATGCTGGACCCTAGCGTGGTCAATACTAAACGAGATAGAGCCCCAAGACGAATTTGCCGGGGCCGTTGGGGGAATGATGTTCGGCCCAGAGATGGAGGTGGGTAGCCTCTACGATGTCCCGCGTCCCACAACGGGGGAGGTTAAGGAAAAGGCTTTCGCCAGGGCCAAAGAGGCCGTAAACTATATCAAAACAGAAGTTTTTCCTCTTCACGGGATAGGGAGGTAAACAGCCATTACGGGGTGGTCACCATCAAGCGTTCCCTATCCGGTTCACCGGCGAAGCTAAACCCGGCCTTTTTGAAAACCGCTATGGCGATCCGGTTGAGGTTTTCTACCACTACCCATACCTTTTCGCAGTCCATTACCTTTGCCGCATCCAACATGGAAAGGGTCAGAGCCTGGCCAATCCCCTTGTTCTGATAGTCCTGGTGAACGAAGATCATAAGCTCCCGGGCATTGCCAGCCTCTGACCTATCCAAGGCGGTATGTCCCACAATTCGATTCTCCAAAACGGCGACCACATTAAACCACCCCTCCACAATTTCCCTCAGCCATTTGTGACGGTTTTCCTCGTGCTCCGGAGGAAGCCCTATCGCTATCCCCTTGGGCTCGAATTCATCGTACATTTCGGATAGGCCCCTGAAGTCTCCTTCCTCGTAGGGTCGGAGATAGACGGTTCTTCCCAACTTATCCTTAATGGACCGAGAAGGAGAAATAACCAGTGCCTTAACCATTCGCCTCACCGATGGCGGGTATCTTCACTCCTTAGGATATGAGAAAAAGGGGATCAAATCAATGGGAGAATCGGAGCAGCGTCCCGGGTTTCGAGGGACTCCGGTATTTCACGCATATTCTCATTTTTATTGCCATGGTGGGCGATCTGTTATAGGATCTTTTGGGGTTACCGACCAGATGATTGGACAACCCAAGATAAGCCTCACAATTGTGGCAAATTTACTCACAACCTTCCCCAGTCGATGGAATCAAAGGAAGCTCCATGAGGGAATATCGATTTGTTCAAGTGGATGTCTTCACCAGGGAGATCTTTGGGGGAAATCCGCTGGCCGTCTATCCCAACGCCGAGGGGTTGGACCGAGAAGAGATGCAAAAAATTGCCAGGGAGATGAACCTCTCCGAGACCGCCTTCGTGCTTCCCCCCAGCTCTTACGAGGCCGATTTTAAGGTTAGGATCTTCACCCCTCAAAGGGAAATCCCCTTCGCGGGCCACCCCGTCATCGGGACCTGCTTCGTCCTGGGGGACGAGGGAAGGATGGGCCCAAAGGAAGGGAAAAGGGTGACTAAACTAGAATTGGGGTTGGGGGTTTTCGCGGTGGAGGTGGTCTTCCTGGGAGGGAAGCCCGTTTTAGTCAAAATGGAACAGAGGTCCCCTGAGTTTCTGGGTGCCTATGGTGAGATGGAGCTCTTGGCCCGACTCCTTTCCCTTCCTTTAGAGAGATTGGATCTGCTTAAGGGTCCTGCCGAGGTGGTCTCCACAGGGCTTCCCTTTCTCATCGTACCCCTTACCTCCCAAAGGGCATTATCTCAGGCGAAGATCAACCCATCTATCTTGGAAGCGGTGGCCCAGGAGTTGGACACTTCCTTGATTGCCCTTTTTACCATGGATGGAACGGGGGGAAATCGAATCCGGGCCCGGGTCTTTGCACCCCTCCACGGCGTCCCTGAGGATCCGGCAACGGGAAGCGCTGCCGGGTGTTTCGGCGCATACTTGGTCAAACATGGGTTGATAAGGGAAGAGCCCATTGTCACCGTGGAGATTGAACAGGGGCAGGAGATGCATCGGCCCAGCCTAATTCAAGTGGAACTCGCGTTACACGAAGGGACCATCGATAGGGTATGGGTTGCGGGCAACGTGGTCAGGGTTTTGGAGGGGACAATCCGCTTTTAGCGAAACCTCCAATATTTCTCTCGGGCTTTAAGCCATTCTTGCTTTTCTCAGTTTCCGACTATTTCCCCTTCCTTCGCTTTTTTAAGGAGAGGAATTTTTCCTCATCCATAATCCGTGGGGAGATACCCCGAAATCCACCCAATGCCTTATCGGGAGGTAGCTTTATCCAGACAATACCGAGTTCTTTATCGACCTTCACGATCTCATCATCGGGTTGCACCTTCTTCATCAGCTGGCCAGGGAAAAGAGGGTGACCGATTCGAATTGGGGAGACTACAATATGACCAACCTCGTCTTCAAGCCAACGAAGATTTCAGGGGAAACCCTGGAGCTGGAAATGAGGAATGCTTGACTCGATTTCTACTCGCTGAAGACCATATTTAAGAGGCTGGGGTTTCGATGGAAGAAATTTTATCCCTTCATCTGGTTGATGAATTTGGCCCTCTTCTACTATACGCGGAAAAAAATCAAGAGGACGAAATCCCCTGCCCAAGACCCACAACCTTAATTGGGTTCAATACCGACTACTTCACCAACTTCTTGTAAATCCAGCCTTCCGCCCCACTTGAAAGCTTCACGTTGTACCAAGAGAGCGTTTCGCCTCGGATTTCCAGCTCATCCCCCCTTCTTACCTTTGCAATAACCTTGTTTGTGGTGCCGGGTCCGTTTCTGATGTTCACCACTGAGCCGGTGACGGAAACCATCTCAGTCGGAGGGCCAACGGGTTCAGGAGTTAGTTTTACCTCTTGATGGGTGGATTCGGGAACGACTTCCTTCTTTACCGGCTCTGGTTTGACAACTTGTTCTTGTTGTGTTTCCCCTTTGATGGGCTCCTCTTTCTTTCCGAATTTCTCCATTATGCCGCAGCTGAAGGTGAATGCGATTAAGGTTACCATGATGATCGTCTTGGTCTTCATCTTTTCCTCCTATTTCTTTTCATCTTTCGATCCTTTTCCTTGAAATTTCCTTGCCTCGTTATGCTTCCATATATATCCCCCCTTTTATCGGTTTTATGCCTTCCGTAGGGATTAGCATAATCAATGCCAAACTCGTAAAGCCCCATAGCTATGAAAAACTGGGTAAACTCCGGGAATCTTGCCTCGAATGGGCATGCCATTCGAGGTTGGATGGAAAAAATTACACATTGATATGAAATAATTTCACGAACGGGGTTCCGTTTTGGGGTGATCCCCCTGTATAATTCTAAATTACGCCTCCGGATCTTGTGGAGTGTCGAATGAATCCTTTAACCTGAAGAAACAACCTTTAGTGGTTATCCGCCAAATCATACAGGGGAAAAACCATGAAAAAGAGATACGTAGTCG
>CBDUXJ010000167.1:0-5975 GCA_965371165.1 uncultured Syntrophobacterales bacterium
TGCAGCGTACTTCTATGTACGCCTCATTCCTCAGGATTTGCGCGCCTTGCATCTGAATCTTTTTTCTTTGCCGTCTGATTCCGACTTTTTACGAAATGATCAAGGTTTGGTACTCGCAAAAAGAAAAGGACTCAGAAAATGCTACCTGAGTCCTTGAAATCTGGAGCCCCCGAACGGATTTGAACCGCCAACCACCTGATTACAAATCAGGTGCTCTACCATTGAGCTACGGAGGCTCACAACAAAGTATATCACCATAGGGAAGAAAAGCAAACCCCATTGCTTCGGGGTTTATTATCCCCTCAGCAGGTTGAGGTTAAGAGATTGGAGGTTGAGAGATTGTGCTCGGGGACAACGGAGTACTCCCATGGACACGGGGGGATACAACGAACTCCCTTCCAAGCCTTTTATAAAAGAGGGAACAGAATGGTGCATTGGGGTGCATTAGCTCCCTTAATATGCAAATTTTGCATAATAGGTGACATTTTTGGTCACATTTCCCCAGTCCCTCTCCCGATGGAACCTCCCCGTGTTTGACTTGCAAATCGGAGAACAATGTAGTAAGTATTCAATACTTCTTAAGAAGGGGAACAATTTTTATATATGAGAAGGAAGTAACGGGAATCGAGCACCTGATCGAGAAACTGCTTGAAATTATGGCCACATAACGGAGGGGAGGAAGATGTTTGGGCTCGGACTACCCGAGATGATCGTCATCGGAATTATCCTCTTATTGATCTTTGGGGTGAAAAGGCTTCCGGAGATCGGAAAGGGCCTGGGGAAGACCGCAAAGGAGATCAAGGATATATCAAAGGAGATGGAGGAGCATAAGGAGAAAAAAGGAAAGCAAGAAGACGAAGGAACTGAGCCCCCTGAGAAGAATGAGGGCAAGGCAAATCTGCTTGATGACTTCAAACCCCTGGCGAAAGACATAAAGGAGATCAAGGAGAAGGCCGATAAGCTCAGAAAGTGGGGCCGATTGCTAAGGTGAACTCCTATCGATACTTCTTGACGACCTTTGCCATGTATTCCGCGCCCCGCTCAATAGCATACTCAACGGTATCATTTGATCCCGAGGAGCTCGCATTGACGTCCTGGTTCAAAACCACGGTACCCTTTTCACCATCTATGAACTTGCACGTGAATTGAACTGAAGCACTCCCAAGGTGTCCCCCCACTCCGGGAATGAAGCTCCTTCCAACTCGCCTCCCGGCCGAAGGCGGAGCGTAGGAAAGGATCTCCGCGTCGAGAACCACCACCCCGGCCTTCGAGGAGGGCATTTTCGTCGTTATCTTCTTAAACCATTTGTACTTGGCATTATAGCGCTGCAGCTGTCTCAGTATTCCATCCTTGAGGTTGGGCGCATACCTCTCCGGTATCCCGGCATCGGGCTTGACGGTCACATTGCCGACCACGAGGGTATCGTAGCCCTTAAGACGTTTCTTTGCCAATGCCTCTCCATAAGAGCAGAATACAACCATAATTGCCATGAAAACCATAAGACGTCCAAACCGTTTAACCATGAGAAATACCTCCTCGGCGTAAGAGTGGAATCGGGCCTTCCCCATCCCTTCCCAAGGGAACCTTTTAGCAAATATTAAACCAAACCCGCTGCCCCGTCAATGATTTTCTGGGCCAATTCGCCGAACGAGGGGAGAGCGTCATACATAATGGACGGTCTCCATAAGCTCGGCTTGAAAGCCACGGAAACACTATGCTACCATTCCGAGAAAAGAACTGAGAGGGGGTTATCGTTATGGAAACGCTACCTTCGTACAGGGACTGCTTTGCCTGTGGCAAGGAAAACAGACGCGGACTGCGCCTCAAATTCTTCGGCGGCCAACATGGGGTGAGGGGGACTTTCAAGGCTCCGGACTTCCTCTGTGGGTACCCGGGAATAGTCCATGGTGGCATCCTGGCCTCAGCAGCCGATGAGGTGATGTGGTGGGCCGCAAGTTGGAAGAGGGCCTCCTCCTGTGTCACGGTGGAGCTGAACGTCAAATACCTCAAGCCAGCCTCCACTGACCAGGAGTATGAGTTGACAGCCAAGGTGATCAAGGAAAAGAGGAGGATTGTGGAGGTCGAAGGGGAGGTGAGGGATAACGGAGGACAGATCTATGCCTCTGCCTGGGGAAAGTATCTCATCTTCTCCGGTGCGAAAAATCAGGATACCATCCCGCTCCTGGATTTCAAGGGCTGTAGCGAGGAGGTTAAGGCAAGATACTTGGGGGGAGTATGATTCCCTCGACCCTCACACATCTTCCCCCTCAACCTTTGGTCCAGGGATCTCTGAATCGGTGGAAGATTCTTCTGGTGCGGAATCCATGGAGGTTTGCCGTTTTCCACGTCTAAACCCCAGGTACAAGAGTGAAATTGCTGGCATCAGGAGTGTAATGGGTACCAGGAAAAATATGAAGGCATGGGCCCAGACCAGCAATAGTATGATAGTAATGGGTCCCAACCAGAATGTGAAGGCATGGATCCAGAAGGAACGGCCCAATTTTCTCGCGATCCTACCCCATGACCAACCACACAGTAAGAAGAACCCCCCGTAGTATGAAACCCCGATGATGAGCTCAAGGGTTTCATTACCCACGCGAATCTTCAAACCCAACAGCAGGATGGAGATGAGGGCTAACAGGATAACCCAAAAGGTGAGGGCAAAGGCCCAAAAGGAGTAACCCAGCCTCCGACCCACTCTCCCCCAGGCCCAGTTGAGGAAGAAAAGCCATCCACCGAAAAATACGATCGCTATGATCACCTCAACGGTCTCTCCCATTGCTGTCTCCCTTCGGTCTCCAGAGCTTCGCCCTGAAGGATTTGGATCTCTCTTTCCATACCATAATTGGGATTTGGAGACAATCCCTTTCTCGGAATTCGTATGTTACCTGAGTGCTCCCTTTTCGCTTCGGCATCAGCGCTCTACGGTCTGTTGGCCAGATTCCCTTTCGCTCTCTGAAAAGAATTTTTGATCATTCTAAAGTTCGCTTCACTGCAAACCCAAAACTCGCCCTTCGGGCTCAAACATTGGGTTTGCGGCCGTTTCGCTTCACTAAGAATGTTTAGCTAAAATTCTTTAATGTTCGCTCCAGGAAATCCGCCCAACAACCGGTTATACAATTATCTCGGGGGCCGCAGATGTGGAGGGATTGAAAAATCCCGCCACACAATGGTGTTGCAAAATTTCCACGAATCGCTTAAGAAGCTGGATGGAAACTTCAAAGGAGGCCCCGATGGAAAAGAAGGTATTCGATGCTCTCTTCAAAAGGGTGGATTGTGAGCCTTACGCTCAACTTCTGGGATTGAAGCTCAAGAAGGTGGATAAGGGGTATTCCCTTGTAGAAATGACTATTCGGGAGGAGATGAAGAACATCTTGGGAAGTACCCATGGTGGGGCCATCTTTTCCCTCATCGACGAAGCCTTCGAAACAGCTTCGAATTCCCACGGAACCATTGCCGTAGCACTCAACATGAATATCACCTTCATCGCTCCTCCATCTCCAGGTGCAGTTTTACAAGCCGAGGCAAAGGAGATCAACCTCACCCCACGGACGGCCACCTACCTCATCAACGTCACCGAAGGAGGGGATAGACTCATCGCCACCTGCCAGGCATTGGTCTATCGCAAGAAGGAGATGTTGCCCTTTCTGGAGGAGTAGCGCGCTATGGGGAAAAAGGGAAGGTGATGAGGATGGGGTAATTGAGGTAATGCCTGCCCAATGGCCCGTTGACTTTCACCTTTTCATCAGGGCCTCGTAGGCCCTCTGAATGGCTACCAGCTTCCGATGGGCCATTTCCTGAAATTCCCTCCCCAGATGGGTCACCTTATCGGGGTGATATTTGGATACTGCCCTTCGGTACGCCGCCTTGATCTCATCCCGGGAGGCACCCGGCTCTACCCCGAGAATTTTAAAGGGATCTTCTTCCTCATAGTCGATGGGGGCTTCTCCATCCCGTTTCTCCTCATACCGACCCTCTCCTTGGCCAGATAACGGCCTCCTGTGTCCCCTATACCTCCGGTAGAAATCGCCGGGGGACTCTCCCGGCCGTCTGGCCTTTAGGAACCAGATGAGTATTCCGATCAAAAGGAGATCATCCACCCACCCCAGACCTACTAAGAAATCGGGAACCAAGTCAAAGGGGCTAAGCATGTACAGCAGAACAAAAATAAGGGGCAAAGCCTTCCACAGCCAAGCCTTCATATCTTTCGTGTCTTCCTTTTCGATGCGGGTCCAAAGGGGCCTAAAGATAGATGGATGGGATCTATTCGTCTAACGGATGAGTTTCTTTTTGATAAACCGCTTTATCCGGTGGTAGAAATAATCGACCTTGCACATGAGGGTCTTCTGTTTTTCCGCGATCCTCGACAACTCCTTCCTCTTAACCCCATCGCTGAAGAGGGTCAATTCCCCGTTAGGCTCGACGATTTTTGTAAGCCCCCCTTTGGCCTCCGCCTCCAAAACCCGAATCTGTATGCCTGCCGAGGAGAAGATCTTCTCCGCCTTTCTCTCCTTTGAATCAATCCATACCGAGATCCCCAATACGATAAGGATAAGGATTATTATGAGGGGAGTTCGCTTCATGAATTTCCCTCGCAATATTCACAGAAGAGGCGTATATCAACTTCTATATCAACTTTTTTACGCGTAGTCAATCGGCTCTCGACCTGAGTCCCTCCGGAATGTCCTTCCATGGGATGCGTTCCATCGCGGGAAAGGCTATGAAAAAAATGCATGGTAAATAGATGCTAACACATTTTTCGATCAGCCCATAGATTTGTAATCATTTGAAATAACTTGGAAATTTAAAAAAAACAAAAAAGCCAATAATTGGCATGAAATTTGTATGTGTATTTAGCAAACTCATTTAAAAGGGAGGGGTGGGGATGAACGATATGTCGATGAAAGTCAGGTTACTCAAGTGTGAAGACGGCCACAAAACAATCGCCCTTACGAAGTATAATCCAGGGCTCTGCGAGGCCGACATCGAATTTTTTGTCCATACCAATGGACGCATGACCCGCCACAGAAAGTGTGGAAGCAAGCTCATTGTAAACAGAGTAGTAAAAGGAAATGGCTGGGTCAACCATTGGGATTTCTGATTCCTGCCGCCATGTGAAGGCATTTCCTCTAAACCCATAAGACCCTTATTCCACAGGATATTTCTCGGAAATCAACACTGATCTGCCCTTTGGGAAGACCCGCCCCATCTTGAGTGTGGGTTTTATCCTTTCCCCGGCATTTGAACCTCTCCCGTCACCTCACTTCACCGCAAAGACCCCTCGGGCGCTACTTCGTTCCTCGACGGCGCAAATATTTGCCTATAGGAAGAAAATACACGCAAATTCCAAATACTAATTTCTAAACTCTAAACAAATTCAAATGACCGAAGGTAAAAACTCAAAACAGTATGATTTAAAAGATAATCTTTTGGCCATTTGGATTTAGATATTGTTTAGCATTTAGTGCTTCGGATTTAGGATTTATTCCTTGTATGACTGCAGCACTGCAACACTCTGTAATTTCCCGCTCAGAGCTCCTTTCTTTCAGTTTTTCACAGATCTCCCTTGAAAAGAGGGAATTCGAATGGTATAACCCTAGGGTCTACCGTATCTTCCGCCGTCGGAGGAGCATCGTATATGGTATATTTCCTATCGCACAAAGCCCACATGGATTACCCTTGGTTAAAGGTGAAAAAAGGACAACAGATCTATAAAGTCATCGCGGATAACCTCGGAGACTTGCTGGACTGGGGAAGGAAATTCGGCCTCACCAGACCCCACATGAGCCGCTCGGGAATTCCCCACTTTGACCTTTGGGGTAGCCGCTTAGCCCTCCTCAAGATGCAGGAGGTCAAAGGGGATCACAAAAGGCTCTACCGTAAGCGATTTTTCAGGAAGGGAAAGGAGTGAAACACCACACCTCTTCTCCAGTACCTCGACATTGCAGTCCTCGATTACACGGTGGGAAGGACCC
>CBDUXJ010000168.1:0-5973 GCA_965371165.1 uncultured Syntrophobacterales bacterium
GCTCGTCGACATGTCTCGGTCGAAGCCCTCAGGACTTAGTGCTACCGTTATGCGGTGCTGCAGTGCTGCAGCGAAATACAAGTGCTGCGGTGTTGCAGTGCGGCTGTGCTGCGGTCGGAAGGAAGCAGGGATGAGGGTAGAGGTAAGAGGCAGGAGGAGACGGTAGGCAGGTAAGGGAAAAGTGTGTTTTGGATTTCTCCTCCTAGATGATCCTTGTCCCTCAGATTACGCTCAGGGACAACGGTTTTCTCCAATAACCCAGGAAACTCCGGAACAAAAAAATCTTAACCCGCGTCCAGAGCGTCTTTTTCCATTTTTTCAGAGACCTCTCCGGCATTTCTTGACAAAATTGGAGGCCAAGGATAGCATAATATATTGAATACATTAACTTCTCGCCGAAAAGAAAGTCTCTTTGGGGGTACGATCAATCTTTCGGGAGGACCCCTTCCCCATGACTTACCAAATGGTGGTCTAAGGACGAATCGAGATGGCTATGAAACGGAGACGGAGCCGATGAAATAGAATGAAACCATTATCATTGGCGCAGGTCCAGCTGGGATCTTTGCCGCATTAACGCTGGCGGACTCAGGGGTGAAACCCATCCTCATCTTGGAGCAGGGAAGCGATATCAATCATAGAAACAGAACGCGAAGGCGAAATAGGTCGGGCTGGAATTCATCCAGATGGAAAGCATATATCCCAAGTGGAATATGGGCGGCAAAGGAGGCCGTTAGGCGAATATGAGAGCTTTTAAACTCGTTTCGGAATTCCGGCCCACGGGAGATCAACCCCAAGCCATCGACAAACTGAGCAGAGGGTTACTGGAGGGGACGAAACATCAAGTCCTTCTGGGCGTCACCGGCTCGGGGAAGACCTTTACTATGGCCAATGTCATTGAAAGGGTTCAAAAACCCACCCTTGTCATCTCCCACAATAAGACCCTGGCAGCTCAATTGTATGGCGAATTCAAGGATCTCTTCCCTGACAATGCCGTGGAATTCTTCGTGAGCTATTACGACTATTACCAGCCCGAGGCATATATCCCGTCAACGGATACATATATCGAAAAGGACACTTCCATCAACGACGAGATCGATAAGATGAGACATTCCGCCACACGATCCCTCCTGGAACGAAATGACGTGATCATTGTAGCCAGCGTCTCCTGTATCTATGGGTTGGGATCTCCAGAAGCTTATCACGGCTTGCTCCTCTTTTTGGAGAGAGGGACGATAGTGCCAAGGGAGAAAATCCTTAATAAGCTCGTGGAAATTCGGTACGAGCGAAACGACATCGATTTTCATCGGGGGACATTCCGGGTAAGGGGGGACATCGTGGAGGTCTTCCCCGCATACGAGGAAAATCGAGCCATCCGCATCGAGCTTTTCGGCGATGAGGTAGAGGCTATTTCGGAGATAGACCCCCTGCGGGGAAGGGTGACCGAGAGGCTGGACAAAATCGCTATCTATCCGGGAAGCCACTATGTGACCACCCAAGAAAGGATACGAAGCGCCATTGAGAATATTCGTATAGAATTGGCGGAGAGGTTGGAGGAACTGAGGTCCCAGGATCAACTCCTTGAGGCCCAGCGACTGGAACAGAGGACCCGTTTCGACCTCGAAATGCTTCAGGAACTCGGGTATTGTCCCGGGATCGAGAATTATTCCCGCCACCTTACGGGTCGAAGGCCCGGGGAACCTCCTCCGACGTTGCTGGACTACTTCCCCAAGGATTTCCTTTTGGTTATCGACGAAAGTCACGTCACCGTTCCTCAACTGGTGGGGATGTACAGGGGTGATCGATCGAGAAAGGAAACCCTGGTCGAATATGGTTTCAGGCTGGTCTCCGCATTGGACAACCGCCCCCTCAATTTTCCCGAGTTCGAGGAACGTGTCCATCAGGTCATCTATGTATCGGCAACACCCGCGGATTACGAGCTCCAGGAAGCAGGGGACGAAGTGGTGGAACAGATTATTCGCCCTACTGGTCTGATTGACCCCGAGATCACGGTAAAAGGGGCAACGAATCAGGTCGACGACCTCCTGGAGGAAGTGAGAAAGCGGGTTGAAAAGGGCGAGCGAGCCCTGGTCACCACCCTGACCAAGAGAATGGCCGAAGACCTCAGCGAACACTACGCTGACCTCGGTCTTCGGGTTAAGTACCTTCATTCGGAGATCGATACCCTCGAAAGGGTGGAGATCATACGAGATCTCAGGCTCGGAAAATTCGATGTCCTGATTGGGGTCAACCTGCTCAGGGAAGGTCTGGATATCCCTGAGGTTTCTCTGGTCGCCATCCTGGATGCGGACAAGGAGGGGTTCTTGAGGTCAACCAAGGCGCTCATCCAGACCTGCGGAAGGGCCGCGAGGAACGTCTCTGGAAGGGTAATCATGTATGGAAATCAAATTACCCGTTCCATGGGCATGGCCCTGGAGGAAACCCGGAGAAGGAGAAAGATCCAGGAGGAATTCAACCGAGCCCACAATATCACGCCGACGAGCATCAGGAAGTCCATCAAGAATATACTCTCCTCGATATACGAGGCGGACTATTATACCATCCCCCTGATTGCCGAGACTCGGGCGGAGTACATTCCCCCAAAGGAAATACCCAAGGTAGTTAAAAAACTGAGAAAGGAGATGCGGGAGGCCGCCCAAGAGCTCGATTTTGAACGGGCAGCGCTTTTGAGGGATCAAATCCGCCACATCCAGGAAGCTGAATTGAGGGGAGATGTGGTCAAACCCCTTTCACCATAGGATCTCAAGGGATGAATATAGAGAAGAAAGTGCAGGTCCTTCCCGAATCACCAGGGGTTTATCTCCTTAAGGACTCCAAGGGGACGATCATCTACATCGGGAAGGCCAAGAGCCTCCGCAACCGAGTTCGTTCCTACTCCCAGAGGGTGGATGAAAGGGATATCAAAACCCGAACCCTTATCAGCAAGATTGCCGACCTGGACTACCTGGTCACGGAGTCGGAAAAGGAAGCCCTGATCCTTGAGAACAACCTCATCAAGAAATATAAGCCCCGATATAACGTTAAGATCAAGGATGATAAGAATTACCCCTACCTCCGCCTCACCATCGACGAACCCTGCCCGAGGCTAATGATCGTTCGCCGGATCAAGAGAGACGGCTCCCTCTATTTCGGGCCCTATCCCTCCGCCTTAGCCGTCAGAAATACCCTTAAGCTCATCTATAAATTGTTTCCCTTGAGAAGCTGCAAAGATGTCAAGTTTAGGAACCGCACCCGCCCCTGCATCAACTGTCAAATGGACCGTTGCCTCGCCCCTTGCGTTGGGAAGGTAGATGCCCATACGTATGGGGAGATCGTCAGAGAGGTTCGTCTCTTCCTCGAGGGGAAAGACCACGAGCTCATCCGAATCCTCAAGGGGAAGATGAAGGAAAAATCCGATCGCCTCGACTTCGAGGGGGCGGCCAGGATCCGCGACCAGATTCAATCCATAGAGAAGGTAATCGAAAAACAGCATATCGTGTCCAAGGGGTTCCTCGACCAAGACGTTATTGGTTTCCATCGGAATGGAGGGGTTGGAGTTCAAACCCTGTTCGTTCGAAATGGGATGTTGATGGGGGGGCGATTCTTCAGCCTCTCCCATCAGAAATGGCCTGATGAAGAGATCATCTCCTCCTTTATCAATCAGTCCTACGGGGAGGGTAAGTTTATCCCTCAGGAGATCCTCCTCCCCTTTTCCATTCAGGACCATGAACTGATCGAACAGTGGCTGACGGAGAAGAAAGGGAGCAGGGTAAGGCTCATGGTACCAAAACGGGGGGATCGACTCCACCTCGTTCGCATGGCCATGGACAATGCCGAAAAGGTACTCCTCTCCAAAACCCAGCTCGAAATCGATCCTGAAAATATCTTGCGAGAACTTCAGGAGAAGCTCCGTCTCAATCGGTTCCCAAGGAGGATCGAGGCCTTCGACATCTCCGATATCAAGGGAGGGTTTGCGGTAGGCTCCATGGTGGTCTTCGAAGGTGGAGAACCCCTTAAATCCCGGTATCGCCACTTTCGAGTTAAATCCATCTTGGGAGCAGATGATTATGGGAAGATGTACGAAATCCTGACCAGACGGTACCAACGGGCATTACAAGAGGGCGACTCGCCCGATTTGCTCATGGTTGATGGAGGAAAGGGCCAGATGAACGTCGCCCTGGGGGTCTTGAAAGAACTGGGTATTGATGGGGTAGATGTCATCGGCTTGGCCAAGGACCGAGTCCAAAAGGGACACTCCCCGACGCTCGAGAGGAAAGGGGAGAGGATCTTTCTCCCGAGACGAAAGGAACCCATCTCCCTGAGAAAAACATCTCCTGCACTCCACTTACTTCAGCACATCAGGGACGAGTCTCACCGCGTCGCCATTACCTACCACAAGAAATTAAAACACATGGGCGATTTTCACTCCCTCCTGGATGAAATCCCCGGCATTGGAAGGGAGAGAAAGAAACAGCTCCTTCGACACTTCAAAAGCGTGGATAAGATCGGGGAAGCCTCGATAGAGGAGTTGGAATCGATTCCCAAGATGAACAGGAAGGTCGCTCAACAGGTCTTCTCCTTTTTCCACCGAACCGCTTAGTGTTGAGCGGACAATTCACAAGCAGGTAACGATCCTCGTTGCAAGCTATATTACTACGGAAATTCTTGAGCTCCTGACTACTTCTTCGACCCTTCGCTTCGATGGTTCGCACTCTGTTGGCCAACTTCCCTTCCGCTCAGAGTTCGTTTTTCCGGTCTTCCGGTGATTCCCAACTTTGAATTTTGACATTGACTCACGTGTTCGTGTGGTTCGTGCTCGTGATACGTGTTCGTGCTCGTGTTCCTTTGTCATTACTCATCAGCCACTTGACATTTGAACTTTGACATTTGGCATTTCTCATTGGTCATTTGTCATTTGAGATTTCTCCTTCCGCCTCCAACCTCTACCCTCTAACCTTTTTCCCCTTTCCGACTGCAGCACCGAATAACCTCGCCCTCCAGGGAACCCGACCAACAGATGGTTCTGAAAACCCCTAAAAGGTCAGGAAGCTCCCAATATTACCAAGGCCACCTCATAAAAAGAAAGATGATTAACGCCCCAGCACCCCAACAGTAGTAGGAGAAGACGGCCAGATTTCCCCTCTTCACCACGCGCATCAATGTCCTCAGGGAGAGGTAACCCACGGCTACCGCCACGGCCGTTCCCGCTAAAATGGAAAACAATTCCTGGCTGCTCAACTCCGATGGCATTTTAAACTCCATGAGGAGGGCCCCAAGGATGGCCGGAATGGCCAACAAGAAGGAAAACCTCCCCGACCATTCCCTCTCCATCCCCCTGAAGAGGCCAAAGGAGATGGTGATGCCCGAGCGGGAAATCCCGGGAATGAGGGCAAAACCCTGACCCAGTCCCACAATGAGGGCATCGATAACCCCCATTTCACTTATCCCCTTGGAATCGGATGACCTCCCCCTGGTAAACCATAAAATGGTCCCCGTTACCATGAGCATAAAGCCGGCAAAAAGCGGAGAGGCGAAAAGGTGAGAGAGGATCTCCCTGAAAAAAAATCCCATCAGTGCTATAGGGATCGATCCCAAAATGATCAATATGGCCAACCTCCCCTGGGTGGATCTCCAAAGGGCCGAGGCGAGGCCACTCATTCCACGGTTTTTGCCCAAGGCCGCAAGAATTCCCTCCGGGATTTCCCTGATATCCCTCCAGAAGACGAGGACGATGGCGATGAGGGTCCCAACGTGAAGCATCACGTTGAAGAAAAGCCTCGGCTCTTCCACACCAAAGAGGCCCTGGAGGACTACCAGGTGTCCCGAACTGCTAACGGGGAGAAATTCCGTAACCCCCTGAATAATTCCCAGAATGATGGATTCGATAAGAACTGTACTATCTCCCCTTTCCCGAAGCAAAGGATTGATCATTTCGTAAAAAGTCGGAATCAGACGGCAAAGAAAAAAGATCCAGAT
>CBDUXJ010000169.1:0-5968 GCA_965371165.1 uncultured Syntrophobacterales bacterium
TGGGGAGATTGGGGAAGGGCATAAAAACGTCCCGGATTGACGCGACTGGGAACAAGGTAGTCTCTCGCACCCTCAGGGGTGCTTCTGGTCAGAACAGGGGTTTCGATCTCGAGAAACCCCTGGCTGTCCAAATAAGTCCTCACTGCCTTGGCCAACTTGTGCCGCAATATCAGGTTCCTCTGAAGCCTCGGCCTCCTTAAATCGAGATACCGGTATTTCAGACGTACGTTCTCCGATATCTCAACGTCGTCTTCGATCAAAAAGGGAGGATTTTCCGCCACATTTAAGATTCTCAGTTCCTTCGTTAGCACCTCGATCTCCCCCGTATCCAGATCCGGGTTGATACTCTCTGCAGGTCGCATTGTGATTTCACCCTTGACCGCCAAAACAAATTCGCTTCGGATCT
This sequence comes from uncultured Syntrophobacterales bacterium, assembly GCA_965371165.1. Classification (GTDB taxonomy): domain Bacteria; phylum Desulfobacterota; class BSN033; order WVXP01. The sequence goes on from CBDUXJ010000169.1 coordinate 407, forward strand.
TGTGGGCCTTGGCATGGATCTCCGGATTGATTTCCGGGTTGAATACTACCTGAATAATTCCCTCCCTATCCCTTAAATCGACGAAGATGAGCCCACCGTGGTCCCTACGCCGCTGAACCCAACCCATCAGGACAACTTCCCTGCCCTCATCGGACGACCTGAGTTTTCCGCAGTAGTCCGTCCGCCTCAAATCCCCTAAGAAATCGACCAATGATTCACCCCTCGGTCTCAGTTTAGCCCACAGTGTATACAGGAAATTCCTCCGTAGTCAATACTAACATTCCGAGGAATTTCCTGAGTTTCTTAAGTTTCTGGAGTTTTTGTGTTTCTTAAGAACACCTTTGTCCCTTCGATGCTCGTGGTCTGTTGCCCAAATTCCCTTTCGCTCACTGAAAAGAATGTTGGACCATTCTAGAGTTCGCTTCACTGCAAATAGCGCTCAGGCGCTACTTCGTTACCAAAACTCGCCCTCTGGACTCAGACATTGGATTTGCGGTCGTTTCGCTTCACTGAGAATGGTTAGCCAAAATCCCTTAATGTTCGCTCCAGGGAACCAGGGTAACGGCCTGTTCCGACGTGACCCTTCTCCAGTACATTACTTTGGTTAAGCACATATTCTCATGCCGAATCAACGGGTTACAAAAATACTCCCCATGAAAGTCCGGAAACTCCGGTAACATTCCAGCCCCCGGTTTCTCCCCTCTTTCCCCATAGGCCCTCAGTCTCATCGGACAATCTATGAAAAAATTTCATATCTCACCGGAAATTTGTTTTCGTCGACTCCGTCTGGAACATTGGGTTATCTGAAAAATGCCCATATTACATGATTAAATCGAATAATATGGCAACAAGTTCGTTTCTCTGGTACGATTTCTGCAGAAACAGATGTGGATTACATCATCCTCTCCTAAGGGACGCGGCATTAGCCTTGCATATAGGACATATAGGAGGGGTAAAAAGGTATGAGGAAAATCACTTTAGCATTGATAGTGCTGCTCATATTTATCGGATGGGAACCTTCTTTTCCCATGCTTCATGGATATGATGGGGATAGCTCAGTCCTCACCCGTGGCGGAAACATTCCCTTCCCCTATGTCCCGGGAGAGGTCTTGGTAAAATGGAGGGAAAAAACATCGATCCATTCTATTGGCCAGTTGAAGTCTGCTATAGGCCTTCAGGCAACGAAGAAATTCCATACCATTGAGGTTCAGCGTTTAAGAATCCCCCCTTCTATGTGGGTTGAGGAAGCCTTGGCAAAGCTCAGGGGGAACCCATTGGTTGAATATGCTGAGCCCAACTATATTATCCGAACCCTCGCAACCTTCCCTAACGATCCCCCCTTCGATCCAGGGGATCCCAATTATGGGGCCCTCTGGGGATTGCATAACATGGGCCAGACCGGAGGAACTCCAGATGCGGATATCGATGCCCCTGAGGCTTGGGATATCCATAAGGGCTCATCCGATGTAGTCATCGCCGTAATCGATACAGGGGTTGCATATAACCACCCTGATCTTGATGATGGAACAAGGAACAACATCTGGACCAACGATGTGGAGCTGAATGGGACTCCCGGTGTCGATGACGATGGCAACGGCTATGTCGATGACGTCTATGGCTGGGATTTTGTAGGAGGGGATAGCGACCCCACGGACTACCTTTTCCATGGTACCCATGTTGCGGGGACGATCGCCGCTCTCGGGAATAATAGCACGGGCATTACCGGGGTGAATTGGTATGCCAGCATCATGCCTTTGCGGATCTTCGGTGCCTCCGGATACGGGGATACAGCGAAAGCCATTGAGGCCATCTTGTACGCCGCCAATAACGGAGCCAGGGTGATCAATGCCAGCTGGGGTGGTGAAGGTTTCTCTCAGGCCCTCTACGACGCCATATCTTATGCAAACGATGCGCGATGTCTCTTTGTGGCCGCGGCGGGTAATTCAGGCGATGATAATGATATAAATCCATTCTATCCGGCCAGTTATGATCTTCCCAATATTATCAGTGTTGCCGCTACCGAACATAATGATAATTTGGCGGGGTTTTCAAATTTCGGAGCAACGTCCGTTGACGTAGCGGCCCCTGGTCTCAATGTCCTGAGCTCAATTCCCTTCATTGGTCTTGGGCCGGAAAACCAAGTGCTGGATGAGGACTTCGAATCGGGATTGGGAAATTGGACCCATGGGGGGATCAATGATTCTTGGGAGTTAACGGAGGCACTTTCTGTCAGCCCTACCCATAGTCTCGCAGATACTCCGGCAGGCGATTACCTGGATGAAACAGAATCTGCTATCGTTCATAATGCCTCCCTTGATCTAGTCGATAAATATGCGGTTTTGGAATACCAACTGAGATACGACCTAGGGTCAGGTGATTACCTGTACGTAGGGGCAGCATTAAACGGGGGTGGTTTTCTTCCACTCTACGCCGTGAATTTCGATGGGAGGTTCAGCGGGAGTTCAGGGGGGTCGTTTGAATCTCATATGACGAGTGTTTCACCTTTTGGAGATCTCTCGAATGATATCAACGTGGGATTTCAGCTCTCCTCGGATGGTGTGGATGAGGACGATGGGGTGTACATCGATGACGTTATCCTCAAGACTCGAGATCTTATGATAACGGGGTATGGCTACTTTCCTTTCGCTGGCACCTCCATGGCCGCCCCCCATGTCTCCGGGTTAGCCGGACTTATCCTGGCACGGGACCCCAGACTAACCACTAATGAACTAAAAGATCGAATTCTCAATGGGGTAGATATTGTAGCCAGTTTGAACGGAAAGGTACTAACGAATGGCAGAATAAATGCCTATAAACCCCTCGCTATTCCGGTTGGGCCAACCAATCTAACCGCAACAAAGGCCTCCTCAACCCAAATCGATCTCAATTGGTCCGATAACTCAGATCCCCAATTTAATGAGGACGGATTCAGGATCGAACGAAGAAAGGGAGCATCAGGAAATTACGTTGAAATAGACACCGTTGGGCAGGACATGACCACATACAGTGATGTTTTGGGTGAGGAAGACACGTATTACTATCGAGTCAGGGCTTATAATAGCTCAGGAAATTCTTCTTATTCCAATGAAGCTACTCCGCTTTTGGTGGTTGGAGATGACGGCGGCGAGTGTTTCATAGCCACGGCGGCGTTCGGGTCGCCCCTTGAGCCTCATGTTCAGGTGTTGCGGGATTTTAGGGATCGATATCTCCTGACCAACTCCATCGGAAAGTCTTTCGTTGGTCTCTACTACACGTTCAGCCCACCCATAGCTGATTTCATCGCAAAGAATGTGGCACTGAGAGCCGCTACAAGGGTTGGTCTCTATCCCGTGGCTGGATTCAGGTATATCCCACCCCATTTCTCATATACTAGGAATATCGTGGTTTTCTTGGTTATGTTGGCAATGCTGGCAGTTATGATCCATCGGGTTTTCAAAGTTAAGGAAAAAGAATCTCAATGCATATTGAGATGGGCAATCTCGATTCAACCGGGTAACTTCTTGAGATCATCCAATCTCCAGACCACATGGTTATCTATCCCAGGTCCATGGGCCCTTTAATCACTTCTCCGCCGATCATTCATTCTCGCCCTCACCTTTCTTTCCCTCGCTTCGGCGATGATCTTTCGTATCTCCCGGTGAAACTCCCTCTGGAAGAGGATAAATTTCGCCCGCTGCCTTGGTGCAAGGACCCCTTTCAGTTCCTCGCGTTGTTGACGCAATAAATCGGACGCGGCTAAGGCATTTTTTCCCACCTTGTCCATCGCCGATTCTATCTCCTCATCCGATGTCCCCTCATCCTCCAGGGCCTTTCTCAACTGGTTCATGCTGTTTCGACGCTCCTTCTGCAGCCTGATCCGCTTTTCATCGTATTTATGGAGTATTGGAAACAGCTTTGCCCCCGTTTCCTCAGTCAAATCGAGCTCCTCCGTTAATTTCCACATTCTGATCAGTTCAATCCGCTTGCGGATCTTCTCCCTCTTCTCAATGGATTGAGGGGACTCATCCCGCCCCACGACCGGGCTATCCGACCCTCGGGGTCTCCCTTCGCCGGGAGGCTGAGAGAAACAGGGTAATCCAAAACCCAAGATGAATAAAACCGTTACCAGGGTAAAAACCATCGAAAAAAGTCCCTTATTACCATTCATATCATACCCTCCTTCAACATAAATTTTTTTCCCTAGCCCACTGGGATGGAGAGAGAGGTAGAGGATTTGAGGTATCTCGCCTTCAGCGCATCGTACACGAAGTCCAATTCCTTGGAGTTGAGCCCCTCCAGTTTGGTGAACACCCCTTCCTCCTGGAGGAATCCATCCCCTTTTAGGATCTCACCCTTCGAACTTCCCATTCCATTAAGCCATCTTATCAATGCCTTCGAAATGTCGTCCAACTGGTACAATGAGAGGCCTTCCAATGATCCCGGGGTGACAGGGGAGACAACCGCTCCCATCCCGCCGAAATACTCTTCCAAAATCTCTTCGCCTATCCCCCTCGATCCCGTCCAAAACAACCCTCCCTTGAAAAAAAGCAACCCGGTAATGATCAGGACAATTGCACCAATCGATACCGCCGCATGAACCGGTTTTGAGAAGGGGAGCCACGTGGTGGCTCGATAAAACCCTCCCCATATCCCTGGAAGGATTGGGACTCGAATGGTTCTTCCGCCCTCATAAAAGGCCCTTCTCACCCTCTTGGGAAAATCCCTCCAAAACGCCTCTCCCGGATCGGGAAGCCGTTGGGATTTCAACCCCATCATGACCTTCTCCATGGAATTCAGTTCCTCCCTGCAAAGGGAACACACCTCCAGGTGGCCTCTGATTTGCTCGGCGGCTTTTGGGTCGAGTTGATCCTGATGGAAATCAATCAATTGATCCTGAACCTCTCGGCAACACATAGTTTCCCACCTCTCAACCCCTGAGGATCTCCCTCAATTTTTTGACTCCAAAGTGAAAATTTGCCTTTGCCGCCCCTTCTGAGCATCCGGTGATTGCGGCAATCTCCCTATATTTTAGGCCTTGATACACTTTGAGGATAACCGTATGCCTCTGTTTTTCCGGAAGGTCATTCAGGGCCAAGGATAAGCCGATCCTCTGCTCTTCCGATATGATATGGTCCAATGGATTCTCCTGATCGGCGAAAACCATCCCCTCGATATTAACCTCCCTCCGCCTCGGATCATCCCTGAAATGGTTTTTACATACGTTAATGGCAATTCGATAAAGCCAGGTCTTAAAATTGGCTCGGCGATCGAAACGCCCGATATTCCGAAAGGCATTGATAAAGGTCTTTTGAGATAAGTCTGCTGCATCCGTTTCATCCCAAACCATCCGGAGGATAAAGAAAAAGATGGGTCTTTGATATTTCGACACAATCTCCTCAAGGGCTCCCTGATCTCCATCTCCAAATCGGTCCAGAAGGTCGAAATCCGATATCATAACTATCTCTTAGACACCGAAAAAGGGAACTCGTTTAAATCTCAGGTCTTCCCTTTTTTCGCTCCACCAACGATGATGATTTCGTAAAAAGTCTAAATCAGACGGCAAAGAAAAAAGATCCAGATGCA
>CBDUXJ010000170.1:0-5959 GCA_965371165.1 uncultured Syntrophobacterales bacterium
CGGAGCAACCGGTACCCCCCTCTGGAGCCGCTTTTGCCCCGACGCGCCCTGGATACTGGCAACCGGTGATTTCGATGGAGACGGAAGCCCCGAGGTGGCTACCTTTGGCGGTGGTACACTCTATCTCCTGGACGGCGATGGGAGTGAATTGGATCAAATTGCCAATAGTTACTACGATTACTTCATCGTGGCGGACATAGACAGTGACGGGGCAGATGAGCTGGTATTAGGGAATTACGGTTCCTTTGTCCAGGCCATTGAGTATTCCGGGGGAAGCCTCTCCTCCCCCTGGACCACATTAGACATAAACTTCAGAAATGGTTTGAGTGACTCCCAGTACGAGGAGGGATTTGCCTACGGCGACTACGACGGAGACGGGACGGATGAACTCCTGGCTTTGGGCTATGATTCAGTTGCGGGTCAATACACGGTGTACGAAATAAATGTATCAACTGGAGTTACCTCCCCCGTCGTACAGGGAGGCACTGCCTGGAGTTCTATCGCCTTGGGACAGCTGGACGGCGACACGCAGAGGGAGATCCTCCTGGGTCACTCCAGTGGCGTTGATGCCTGGGATGATGTGGCTGGAAGCTACGACTGGCAGTACGCCGGGAACGATGCCGAGCACTATCTTTTGGCCGGTGACGTGGATGGAGACGGCTATGATGAGGCGGTCTTTGCCGGCTACGACAATGTGGGTGTATTAGAAGAGGGCGGCACGGAAAAGTGGACGAGGGATTTAGCAGGCACCGAGGCAAATTATGAGAACGACGCCTCCTGGGATATCGAGGATATGATCTTGGCTGACCTGGACGGCGACGGGGATCAGGATGTCGCTGTGGGTGCTTACGTAATGGTAAATCTTAGGATGCTGGATGGCCTCACGGGGGTTGATATGACTGCCCCGGTCATCATCGATGGCTACGGATATTCCACGCAGCAGTTGGCAGCCGGCGACTTCGTTAGCGGTGGTGTGGTTGAAATAGCCGCCATGGGCTTCCAGTCAGTGGGGGTCTTTGCCGATGATCCTGCTCCTCCTGGATCTTCAACAGGAGGGAGCAGCGGAGGGAGCGGCTGCTTCATTGCCACTGCAGCCTTTGGTACGCCAATGGCAGGGGAGGTAGTAGTCCTCAAGAAGTTTCGGGATGAATATCTCATGAGCAACCCAGCCGGCCGTGCCTTCGTGCGATTCTACTACCGCTACGGACCCACCCTAGCAGATTACCTCCGCCCCCATGAGGGAGCCAGGGCCGCTGTTCGGCTGGGGCTTAAGCCCCTTGTCTGGCTGGCAAAGTTTGCAACCAGGTAGCCTAAGATACGCATCGAACCAAAGAGAGCAGGGAAATGTTATTTTTCCCTGCTCTCTTTATGTCCTCGGAATAACTAACCTATTTAATTCAAGATGTATTCTTGCGTGAGAAGGTAATCAAAAAGTGTTGATTTGTGCTAGAAATCTTTACTGCATCGCCCTCCGGTCTCCCAAGTCTTGATTTCCGAACCTACCCATCCGCGTTTCGCATCATAAATTGCCAGATAACCCCACCTTCAAATCCATCTCAGGATACAGCCTATCAAAGGCCATCGGCTGTACAAAGCGGTCTGGCACATTTATTGCTCTATCATACCAACAAAGCCAATGCAGATGTAAGGAGGGTTTATCATGGACGACAACAGATGGAACATAACGTATGAACAACTTAATCAGAGGTCACGATGGTATTCTTCGCAACTCTGGTATATCCCGTTTGCCTATTTAGGAATTGTGGGAATCGGTTTGGAGAAGATACTGAAACTGTCATACCCGCTTAATAGTTTGGGGCTTGTCCTTTTCAGCATATTTTCCATATCAGTCTTCATGCACGTTTCTTCCAGCAAGTTTTACGAACGTAGAACTGTCAGGAGCATGCAAGAGATAGAAGATAAGCCCATTTCGGGTGGTGGCAGGCCCTGGTATATAAGTTTTGATTGGTACATTAGGTTGATGATAGGCTTTGCAAGCTATTTCTTTTTCGCCCATAGCGTTCTTTTGATGAAGAAAACGCTGATTGCGCAAGGGGTCATACTGGGAATCATTTATTCACTTCTTACAATCCTCTACATTATCATAGTTCGGCAAAATCACATTCGTAGTCGTGACTTGCTAAGGAGCATCCGGGAAGGCACTCATTAATAATACGCAGTACATTTCGCATGTAATTTTGAAAGGTACTACCATGGCAAAGCCACGCGGGAACTCCTGTTCGAAAAGGGAATCATAAGTAAAGAAGAGTTTCTGGCTGAGTTCAAGAAGCTGGATAGGGAGATGAAGGAGAAAGGGGCAAAGTAAACATTTCAAGATGAAATATTATATCGGATACCTTTAATGGATGTTACGTATAGGCGTTAGAATTCATCAGAGGAATGGGGAAATTGGTTTGCGGCTAATCCATTAGGGAGAGGGAGAAATAGGTTTGCACTAAAGTTTAATGGAGAACGTGGTTATCCCTTCGATTCAATGCCTCCAAAGTGACCCTTTCGGGGTCCCGAGGAATACCTATCCATTCCACTCGAGTTCGTGTGTTGCCGTCATGCGGTGCTGCAGTGCTGCAACGAAATACAAGTGCTGCGGTGTTGCAGTGTTGCTGTGCTGCGGTCGGAAGGACGAATTTACGGGAAGGAACACCGGTGTTCGCTCATGAAAAATATTATCGGATTATCTCCGTCCCAGCCCTTCCTTCGATAGAACGTTGGATATTCTCGGTGGAGGTAATCAAGGCCCTTTTTCCCCCGCTTTCCAAGAACTCAATGGCAGCCTCAATTTTAGGCCCCATGGATCCCTCGGGGAATTGCCCTTCCTGCAATAAGCGTTTTGCCTCTTCTATGGGGAGCTCTCTGAAAAACCTCTGTCCGGGTTTTTTGAAGTTGATGGCTACCCCCTCCGTATCGGTGGCGATGAGGAATATATCTACACCCACCTCCAGTGCCAATTTAGCGCTGGCTAAATCCTTATCGATAACGGCATCCACCCCCTCAAATCCCCGCCCTTCTCTGATTACCGGAATGCCTCCTCCCCCGCAGGCGATAACGAGGAATCCCTCTTTGAGGAGTCTTTTTATCTCCCTCTTTTCCACAATGGTCACTGGTTTGGGGGAAGCGACGACCCGTCGGTACCCCTCGGGTGTTTCCACGGTCGGGTAGGGAAGCCCTTGGGCCTCTTTCACCGAAAAGTAAGGGCCAATGGGCTTGGTAGGTTTTTTAAAGGCCGGGTCGTTTATATCCACTACGACATAGGTGAGGACCGTAACGAAAAGTTGTTTAGTATTGGACCCCAATTTCATGAGCTCGTTGTCGAGAGTGGATTCGATCATGTAGCCGATCTGTCCCTGGGTCTGAGCCACGAGGATCTCCAACGGCATGGTTGGAACCTCAGGACATTTCTCCTGCTGCAGGAGAAGGTTTCCCACCTGGGGGCCGTTGCCGTGGGTGATGACTATGTCATACTCCTTTGAGAGGCGAGCGATCTGTTGGATGGGGGTTCTCAGGTTTTCAAATTGCTCCTCTATGGACCCCCGTTGTCCTTATTTGATCAGGGCATTTCCCCCGAGGGCGATCAACAGGGTCTCTTTCATGTCTTCTATCTCTCCTCCGTGCAATGGAGAATTGGAATGATGGATTGTTGGAATAGTGGAATAATGGGTATCAAAATCCGAAAGAAAGAGTGATGGAGTAATGGGGTAATGGAATGTTGGAATAATGGGGATTTAACCCAATATTCCGGGTGGGGTGAAGGCACCAACTTTTTTCAATCTTCGCCTTCACTTCGGTTCAACCAAGTTCACCGATTTTCGCATCATTCCAGTATTCCATTATTCCAGCTAGGGCAAGGCCCTTGATTCCTATTATAGCCAATAAGTTACAAAAATAGTCCCTACAAACATCAGGATATTCCACAACGGAGTCCATAGTGGAACCCAGCGTGTGGGGTACGTGGGGGCGAAATTGAGGCAATTTCGGCGGTGTAATTGACCACGTGAGGCTATTCCCGTTGGGACAGGTATTGACTCAGGAGATTGAGGCTTTCCTTTGGGGCATTGATAAAATTCACTCCGATATCGTAATCACCATCTTTTCTCTCATTGGCATACATTACCTTACCTTCCGATTTGAATATATCGTCGCCTATTCTTATTGCGATTTCCAGCTCCTCATGTAATGGAACGGGGAATTCGGTCCTCATCTTCATTCCGCCTATGCTCAAGTTGGTCGTTTTGGTGATCTTCTCGATTTCGAATTGCTTATAGACAACCAGGTTAATGAGTTCGAATCGTCTGTGCTTTCTTCTTTCCTTGGGGAGGGCCTGAGGTTTCATGACGGTCCTTTCTTTTTAGGTTTGGTAGCATGAGTCTTGGGATACAAATGTTGCCGGGCTTGATATCGCGTTCAGCATGATGTGGGAACGTTCGATAGTTCCGCTTTACACCGTATAAAAATAAAAAGCAAAATCCATGCCATACAATTCCTCCACCGCATTCGACAGAGGTTCCCTGGTTGCACATATGGTCCCTGAGTCTCCAGTGAACGCCATTGTTCCTTCCGTTCGGTGCTTCGCGGTCTGTTGGCCAAATTCCCTTTCGCTTCACTAAGAATGGTTAGCTAAAATTCTTTAATGTTCGCTCCAGGGAATCCGACCAATAACCGCTTCCGAAATGACCCTGGGGGTTTGCTCATGAAGAACGGTGTTCTCTCATGGAATCATCAGGTTACAAAAATATTCCCGACAAAGAGCAGGAAATTCAGATATGAAAGGGTTCCCGAAGACGGGAAAAAGGGGTAGAATAAAAGTATGGATATAGTCAAATCGATTTTCCCCTTGCAAATGGAGCGAGGGACCAGACCGGAGGTACATTGGCTAAGGGGTATAACCGCATACATTCTCAAGCTGGTGAGGAGGTAGGAGCCATGAAGCGAGTTTTGTCAATTCTCCTACTGGGGTTCATACTTTCGATAGCCTCCTTTTCCGCGGCCACGGAGAAGACTCACCTAATGGGGAAAGGCCTGTCGGTCCCAAACCTTTCGCTGAGCCCGGAATATGCCGCCTTTGTGGAAAACGTCTTGCCGTCCCAATCCGGAGACCTTTTTGTCCAATTAAAGAATGGGTTGACGGTGTTGATCCGGGAGATGCACACTTCGCGGGTGGTTACGTCTCAAGTCCTTGTCAAGGCCGGTTCCATTAATGAGGACGGATACTTCTACGGCGGGCTCTCCCATTACCTTGAACATATAGTGTCTGGGGGGACGACATCGACATTAACGGAGGAGGAGATAAAGAAGATCCTCCAATCCCTTGGGGGTGCTTCCAATGCCTATACGTCCTATGATCGAACGGTATACTTTATCAACACAACGGCGGAGCATTACATAACGGCCCTTCAGCTCTTAATCAGCTATGTGACAGACAGCCAATTGGCTGAAAGCGAGTATCGAAGGGAAAAGCCAGTGATTCAGCAGGAATTTAAACTGGGAGAAAACAGCGTCTCTCGACAACTGTGGTATCTCTTTATGAAGACCGCATATCAACGGCATCCCATCCGCCACCCGGTCATTGGCTATGAAGATGTCTTCGTTACGATCACCCGAGAGCAACTCTTGGATTACTACCGAAGGCAATACATCCCACAAAACATGGTAATTACCCTCGTGGGGGATCTGGAGCCATTCGAAGCCCTCAAAGAGGTGATTAAGCTAGTTAAGGATGTCAAGAGGGTTTTTCAAAGGCCATTGGCCACCCCTGGAGAACCCTCCCAGGTCGGACCGAGATGGATCGAAAGGGAATTTCCAGCGGCCCAGTTGACCAGGATGCATGTGGGATTCCCATCGGTTTCCCTGGAAGATCAGGATCTTTATCCCCTTGATGTCCTCGCCATCATTCTGGGCAGTGGGCGAACTTCGCGGTTTTACACAACCATCAAGGACCGTAAAC
>CBDUXJ010000171.1:0-5945 GCA_965371165.1 uncultured Syntrophobacterales bacterium
AAGCTCTGGTCGATGACGTAGGAAAGGGGCTTGCGAGGATCTACGAACAGGATATGGCCGAGTTAGATCTTGCGGTCGATGACGTCGTGGAGATCATTAGTTCAAACAAAACCGTGGCCAAGGTAATGCCCATTGTCGAATCCCACCCGGATGGAAAAATAATTCAGATAGACGGTACCATACGGGAGAACGCGGGTGTTGGCCTGGATGATTTCGTTGAGATCAGAAAAACGGACTATCATCCGGCGGAAACCCTGCTTATTTCTCCGATTGACGTAACCAGACCCCTTCCACAGGATGATGAATCCCAACAACTGGCAACGATACTTGCTGGATTGCCTGTGACTATAGGGGACAAATTGGAAGTTCGCATCTTTGGTTTTGGCCGTGAATACTTTGTGATCGAGGGGACAGTCCCGCAAGGGGCGGTTGTGATCAATCCAAACACCCTAGTCAAGGTTAAACAGCCAGACATCTCGGGGGAAAGCGCCTCCAGGGTGTCTTATGAAGATATAGGTGGGTTAGATGTTGAGCTTCAAAAAGTCAGAGAAGTCATTGAATTCCCGATTAAATACCCAGAACTTTTCAAAAAACTGGGAATGGAAGCTCCGAAAGGCCTCTTGCTCGTCGGCCCCTCTGGCACGGGCAAAACACTGATGGCCAGGGCAATTGCCAGTGAGGTAAAAGCCCATTTTATTCATGTGAACGGTCCGGAAATTATGCACAAGTTTTACGGGGAAAGCGAAGCCAGGCTGAGGCAGGTTTTTGATGAGGCCAATGCAAACGCGCCGAGCATCATCTTTATTGACGAAATCGATGCCATTGTGCCCAAGCGGACAGAGTCCATTGGAAACGTCGAAAAACGTGTCGTCGCTCAGTTATTGGTTCTCATGGATGGCTTGGTGACCCGAGGCAAGGTTGTAGTGATCGGGGCGACTAACGCTCCGAACCTCCTGGAGCCAGCATTGAGAAGGCCCGGCCGTTTCGATCGCGAGATTATGATCAATCCGCCGAACAGGCTTGCACGGTTGGAGATCCTGAGAATCCATACGCGGCCGATGTCCCTCCATGCAGATGTGGACTTCGGGAAATTGGCCGAACTCACCCACGGCTTCGTAGGTGCAGATCTCGCGGCCCTAGTTAAAGAGGCGGGCATGGGGGCCCTCCGTCGAATCCTCTCCCAAATGCGCAGCCGTGGCGAAGACCCCTCAAAAGCGGATCAGTTGGAACTGCATGTCAAGAATCAGGATTTCTTGACTGCTTACAGAGAGACAGAGCCCAGTGCTCTGAGAGAGTTCCTACCTGAAAGGCCCGGGATTAGATTGGCCGATGTGGGGGGGCTCAGGAAGGTTAAGAAAAACCTGATTTCTCTGATAGATCTTTGCTTGAAACCGTCGGTCAACGGAAAAGCTATCAACGGTTTGTTGCCAAGGGGATTCTTTTTTGTCGGCGGTCCTGGAACGGGAAAGACGCTGTTGGCCAAAGCGATTGCCGGTGAATTGGAGTTACCCATCATTAGCATCTACAGCTCGGCTCTATTCTCCCGTTGGGTTGGGGAGTCTGAGAAGGAACTGGAGGATGTCTTTCGAAGGGCTAAGCAGGTCGCTCCGTGTATTTTGTTACTTGACGAGGTCGATTCAATCGCTCCGATTAGAAGGTCAACCGTTGATTCAGGCGTATCGCAAAGGATCGTCAATCAGCTCTTGAGAGAAATCGATAAAGCAAAGGACTTCAAAGACTTGATAATAATTGCCACAACCAACCGGATGGACTTGGTGGATCCCGCCTTGATCAGATCAGGCCGTTTTGACTCCGTCGTAAGATTTGACGCGCCTGACGAGAGGGAACGCCTCGAGATATTTAGAATCCATGCCAAAGATTTGGGAATCGAAACACGCGATTTAAGGAAGCTGGCAAGGATGAGCGAAGGATTTGTGGGATCGGACATCGAGAGTGTTTGCAGGAGAGCGCGGTTGGCAGCTATGCAGAAGCATTTTCCCTCTGGTGACAGATCCGCTCAGGTTGGCGAAGTTCCGCGAATTGATATGGAGGATCTCCGGGAGGCATTGGAGGAAGTAAAAAAGCGGATCAATGTGGGTCAAACAGTTGATTGAGGGAACGCGGAGGAGCAGATGTCTTTGAGTAAGGAGTCACAAAGCAATGGATCCAAAGGAAGGAGGTGAAAGAGGGATTGACAACTTGTATCGTTCATTCATCTAAAAAACAATTACCTTCTGAAGGGAGGATTGTCAGATGGGAAAGGTTCAAGAAATAACCGTCTGGGCATCAGGGGTTGTCCAGGATAAGGAAGCACGAGATGTGGCGCAATGTCTGGCAGCTGCTGCCGCCAAAGAAGGAAAGTTCATCCAGGCTTTTGATAATTATGTGGATTTACCGGATCGAGTTAATGTCCCAGTTAGGAAATATGCCAGGATCAGCGACTCTGAAATTGAGGAAAAATACCTGTACGAGAATTATTACCCCGAAATTGTTGTATTGGTGGAGCCTACCTTGGTCAAGGGTGTCAATGTCTTACAGGGAATGAAAGGCGACGGATGTCTCATCCTAAACACTTCCCGCAGTCCGGAAGAAATCCTTAAATTCATCCCGGACAAGAAGCCCCTGAAAAAGATTGCCTGCGTCGATGCGATGGGAATCTGCCCGAAGGTGGTGATCGATTTTTCCGGGTCCGAAGGAGGAGCAGATGCGGCTGGTGTTGGAGTGGGGATCGGAGCTGTCCTTGCGGGTGCTGCGGCCAAGGTATCGGGATGTGTGAGGATCGATTCATTAATGTCTGAGGTGGGAAATCCAGAAGCCGCAAAGAGAGGATTTGACGAGGTGACCATCAAGGAACTCTAACAATTGAGGAAGGGAGTTGATACAGATGAAACCTTATAAAGTCGAAATACCTAAGGAAAAGCTTCTGCCGGAAGCGGGAATCGTTAAGGCCCCGGCACCCAACGGTGAACAGGAAGCTATGATTACTGGGTGCTGGAGGGTCCTCCGTCCCGTTATCGATCACGAGAAATGCACGATGTGCAGAAGTTGTTGGATCTTCTGTCCCGACCAGGCCATTGAGATCATCGGAGAGAAAATGTCGACCAAGTTGAAATACTGCAAAGGCTGCGGCATCTGTGCGGAAGTATGTCCGGTCGGTGCCATCGAGAGAGTCCCTGAACTGGACTTTGAGGGTGGCGTGGTACGGTTGGAAAAGCTTTTCTAAACACAGTTGGAGGTGAATGAAATGGGAACGAAGAAATTTTTGACCGGTCTAGGCGCTACCGCAACGGCTGTCAAGATGGCCGATGTTGATGTCATCACGTCCTTTCCCATTCGTCCCTATACAGGAGTCATGATGATACTTTCCCAGATGGTGGCGAACGGTGAACTGGACGCAGAATTCATTCACGCAGATGGAGAGCATGCCCAACTATCCATCTGCCACGGGGCCTCGGCAGCAGGAGCCCGGACGTTTACCGGTAGTTCTGGAGTGGGGGTCACCTACGCATTTGAGACCTATTCCCCCATTTCTGGAGGACGGTGTCCCGTCCAAATGCTCATTGCTGATCGGACGCTGGATCCCCCCGGGGACTTTGGTTCCGAGCACACCGATGCCCTGGGCTGTCGTGATCAGGGGTGGATTATGGGCTGGGCAGAAACGCCCCAAGAGGTGTTTGACAACACGTTGATATACTACCGAGTCGGGGAAGACCCTCGAGTAAGATTGCCCCAGTTTAACTGTCATGACGGCTATTTCGTCAGCCACATACCCGGTGACGTTGAAATTCCTGAGCAGTCCCAGGTCGATGAATTCCTTCCACCCTATCGACCCGTGGATCCACTGGATCCTCAAAAACCGGTGGGACACGGACCGCAGATATTCCCGGACCAAGGGCCTGCCCTGGAGGCAATGAGACACAATGCGATGATGGCTGCGATGCCGGCCATTGAGGAGGCCATCGACGATTTCGGCAGAATCTTTGGCAGAAAATATTCACCCTTCGGTGAGGAATTCATGACAGACGATGCGGAATTGGCTTTCTTTATCAACGGAGCCCACGCGCATACGGCGAGGTATGCCATCAAGCATCTCCGAGAGAGGGGGATCAAGGTCGGTCTGGTGAAGATTCGGTTTATCAGGCCATGGCCAACAGATGTCTTGCAGGAAAGCCTCTCCAGATTCAAGGCCGTGGGAGTCGTCGAGACTAATAGTTCCTTTGGTGTGGCCAGGGGTGGAGGAATTTTGGCCCCTGAGGTCTGTGCGTCCGTTTACGATGCTCCCCAAAAGCCCTTGATTGCCTCCTTTATGGCTGGACTTGGAGGGGAGCCTATAACGTTGAAAGAGTTCGATTTCGTAGCCGAGAAGCTGAAGAAGATTGCCGAATCGGGAAAAATTGAAAAGCCCGTCTATTGGCTGGGCTTCGAAGAATAAATACATCAAGGAGTAGTGCTAAAAACAAGGAGGAGTTCAATGGCGACTCAAAAGGTAGAAAAAACCAAAGTCGATCGAATCAGCTCGCTGGCGAAAGCACCGATGGATGACTATTATGTGTCGGGACACAGGACATGCGCGGGTTGTGGCCCTGCCATCAACTATCGGATGGTTGCAAAAGCGGCGGGAAAGGACACAATTTTTGTCGGACCGACCGGGTGCATGTATGTGGCCAACACGAGCTACCTCTGCGTACCTTGGGCTGTCCCCTGGATTCATGCCCAGATAACCAATGGTGGCGGGATTGGTTCCGGAATTTCGGCGGCCTACGAGGCGAGAATCAGGAAGGGGAAGTATAAGGGGACATTTCCCAACGTTATCGTGATGGCGGGGGACGGGGGGTCTTCTGACATCGGTCTCCAAGCCCTATCCGGGGCGATGTACAGAAATCACGATCTTCTCTTCATCGCCTATGACAATGAGGCCTATGCGAACACGGGTATTCAGGTCTCCCCCACCACACCATACGGGGCCAGGACTACCTTTACACCACCGGGGCCAGTCGTCCCGGAGGGGAAAAAACTCTGGCCGAAAGACCTGGCAAAGTTGATTGTTGGAGGCCATCCTTCGGTCGCGTACGTGGCGACGGCATCGATCGGGTATCCCATCGATCTCATGAACAAGGTCAGGAAGTCCCTGAATGTAGAGGGGGCTGCATTCATGCACATCCATGCTCCCTGCCCCAAAGGATGGGGATTCCCGGCCAATAAGGCGATTGAGATTGCAAGACTCGCAGTCCAAACCGGAATGTGGACCATGTGGGAGTATGAGAACGATGAGTATAAGATCAATATCCAACCCAAGAAACTCAAACCCGTTTCCCAATATCTGGAAGTTCAGGATCGTTTCAACCATTTGACAGCGGAGCACAAAGCGAAAATCCAGAATTTCGTCAACCACAAACTGGCAATGCTGGGTATCAAGGTTCCGGTCGAGGCCGTTACGGCCTAGTTTGATGTAAAATCATCATTCAAGGGTGGAAGGTTCTGCTCAAGCGAACCTCCACCCTTTTTTGTCCATGTCTCTCGATTTCCCCTCTAACCCTTAATCATTTCGGTACTGAGGACTCAGCATCCGATGGCATATGCCTGTCGGCGGGGATCGGCGCCGCCCATGAGGACTCCTTTTTCACGATTGATGATAATCCCCTGAGCGCCACCACAGATTGCCGACCAATCCGGAAGGACTTCGATTTGATGCCCCCTGGCTTTGAGCCCTTCGACGACTGTTGCGGGGAAGCGACCTTCGATGAGCAGGCTGTTTCCAGGGTTGCTTCGCCACCGGGGACTCTCGATGGCCTCCTGAACATCGGCCTTGAAGCCGATGATATTGGCGATGACCTGGAGAAGGGTCTGCGTCTGGCCATCGGCCCCTGGCGTGCCCAGAACCATGAAGGGGCGCTCTCCCTTCAATATCATGCAAGGACTCAGGGTATGATAGGGGCGCTTATGCG
>CBDUXJ010000172.1:0-5923 GCA_965371165.1 uncultured Syntrophobacterales bacterium
AGGGTCTGGGAGTAGAATTCGAACTTACGTGAGGGGGTATTGAAGGCATTTTCCCACTCCCCGAAGTAGTAGATGGGATCCCACCATCCCCCCTTCTCCAGGATTTGATTCCAGAATTCTTCGAAGGATTGATAGGTCGGGGCCCACCAGCCGCCTTTTTGCAAGAGCTTCGTCCAGGCTTCCTCGAAGGGAGGGCCGAATATGTTGCCCCTCTTCGCCTTGAATATTCCCTCCATGCTTTGCCGGAGAAGCTCCCTAAAATCCTTCCACGGAAAGGAGGGGGCCATCTGTCCCCCCATCTCCTTGGCTATCCTAATGATCACGTCCCCCGTGTGCATCGTATCGTAGAGTGGTTTGATCACGGGTTGTCTCATCCCCAGCAATGGGAAACCGGTGGTGAGATGGATGGGATCGTCTTGCCATCGCTCCAAGTAACAATGGTCGGGAAGGATGAGATCGGCCAGTTGGGTGCTCTCGTCCATGAAGGGGGAGAAACTCACGATCAGGTGAACCCTCTCCATCTCCTGAAATCCCGCATTGGGACTGGAAAATAACGGGTTTGTATAGTAGAGGAAGAGGGCGCTGAGGGGATACGGATCCCCTTCTTTCAACGCTCTTGGAAGGGCATTGGGAACGTGGTGGGCTAAGGGAAATTGAGGAGTTCCGGCCCCATCGATTCGGGGCATTCCCAAACCCCTCTCCGCGACCTGATCGATCTTCACGGGGGGCAATTCGCCCAAGGGGACCTTTCTCGGCCTCAAGACCCCTCCGGGGATCTCGATGCCGCCCGCCAGCGCGTTCAGGCTGTATACGGCAAACTGTTCGTATACCCCGCTCCGCCTCCCGATAGCCAGGGAGGGTTTATTCGTCGCAAACTCCCGCGAGAGGCGGATGATACTCTCTACCGGCACCCCCGTCGTTTGGGAGACGAAGGTGGGTTTATAATCCATTAAAGCGGTGCTGAAACCCCGATGCCTCTTTCCACGAGAATCCTCCCAGTCCTCAAACCCGAAGGTATGGTCCCGGATGAATCGAGAGTCATACAGGCCTTCCCTCACCATCATGTGCGCTATGCCCAAAGCCAAGGCCCCATCCGTTCCCGGATTTATGGGGATCCATTCATCGGCTTTGGCCCCCGTCATGGAAAGCCTGGGCTCAATCTGAACGATTTTTGCCCTCACGCCTGGCCTACCTCGCCTCAGATGTCCCCAGGCCTTGAGGGCCTGGACGGGAGACCAGAAGGATTCGAGCAATCCCGCCCCGAAGGAGAGGATGTAATTGGCGTTTTCCAGGTCATATACCGGTCCTTCCCGGAGTCCCTGGGCCAGCAGGGTTGCCTCCACGGGTTGTTGCTCGGCGAGGAACTGGTTATCGATATAATTGGGTGAGCCATACGTTCTCAAAAACCTCTCCAGAAGGGTTTTCATCAGTCCCCGATAACGGCCCCCCATGATGCCAACGGTATGAGTGTCCCCCCCCTCTCTTATGGCCAGAAGCTCATGGGCCACCGTCCGTATGGCTTCATCCCAACTGATCTCCTCCCACTCATTCGACCCCCTTTTCCCCCTCCTCCTCAAGGGCCCTTTGATTCGATCCGGGTCGTAGAGGGCTTGGAGACCGGCTTCCCCTTTTGGACAGAGGGTTCCCCTATTAACGGGATGGAGGGGATTACCCTTGATCTTGACGGGCCACCCTCCGATGAGCCTTACTAAAACACCGCATCCCCCTGAACACTGCTGACAAACCGTTGGTACCCACGTCTCTACCCCTTGTTCCAGGTCTTCCTCGACCCTGGCAAGCGCCTCGGCATCTATGAGGCCTAAATCCAAGGCCATCATCAGCCCTGAAGCCCAACCCAGGGACTTCAAAAAGTCCCTCCGGTTCACATCTTTCATTTGCCTTCCCTCGTATATTCCATCCCCAAAAGCTTTATACGTGGCATACCAGACAGTCGTTGTCTGCCCCTCGCTTCTCGTGACACTCCATACAACCATCCATGGTAAGGTTCACCAATGGCCTGGAAGGTGGGGTAGTCCTTTCATCGAAATTTCCATGGCAGACCCCGCACTCGATCTGCCCTAATTTGATGTGCCTTCGATGGGAGAAGAAGACATGGTCGGGTTGATTGTAAAGGCTTGTCCATTGTATGGGAGTCCCTGCCTTTTGGAACATACTTATCTTCTCCTCCTCTGGGCTCTCAGTGATGGGTTCTTCATGGCATCCCAAGCAGACTTCGATCTTCGGAAAGCCCGCAAAGGTCTGTTCTTGCACATATTGGTGGCACGCGATACACTCCACGCCTTGTTCCTTATGGGACTTATGGTTAAACTGGATGGGTTGCTTCATCCCTCTCCCCATTACCATAGTAAAAAAGAAGACAACCGCCAGGACTACCAGGAGGAAAAGAATGATTCCCGCCAACAGAAGCCGACGCCGTTTTCCCTCGATCATGGACGAAATTGGTCCCATTCCTAATTCACCTTTTTTCGAATGGCATCCCTGATAGCGCCTTCATTTCTTGTCCGTTGATGGGTGACTATCTTCGGTTAGCAGATAAAAAGAATCAATATCGTATCATCTTTTTCCCAATTATCGCAAGGTTCATCTATGAGGGATCGGGGCTAAGTTTTGAGGGTTCTCATCTTAGCATAGATAATAACTATGAACACACCCAAAATGACCAGGACGAAAATCACCTCCCTCTTTCGGCCTGTCAACTCCTCCACGATGCTCTCCACCGCAACCAATACCTCCCTCGACTTCTCCTGGACCTTATTGGTGTGTTCCTCGATCCTCTCGATGGATAAGGTGTGGGTCACTGCCCTTGCCTTGACCAACTCGGATCGGGCCTCCTCGAAATGCTCCTCGATCTCGGAGATATTCTTTCCCGATTCCCTCACCTTCTCTAAAGACTTCTTGGCACTCTCCTCCGATGTCGTAGCATCCACAATCTTCTTCTTAATAATTGTGGCCAATCGACCCTGCTTGGAATCTACACCGTGACACCCCCCACAACGGCCTTCCTCCTCCCCCTCGTATAGGACAGTGCTGGGGACGATATCGTGATCCCCGTGGCAGTCCACGCATTTGGCCACCTCGACCTTTTCCCTTTCCAGATAGTGGGGGCTCTCCCTGAAGAGCTTGGCGATGGCCCCATGACAGAGGCTACAGACATCGGCGATTTCGGCAAATCCAGGGGGGTGGGCTCCGTGAACACCATGGCAATCGGTGCAGGCCGGAGCCCTCAAATCCATGTTATCGAAGAATAATTTTCCATGGATGCTATTGCGAAATTGTTCGAACTGGTCGGAAGGAATGCCATACGCGCGCATCAAAACAGGCTCGCCGTGGCAACGGTTACAGGTACGGGGGATATTGGCCTTGTACACATCGGAATGCGGGTTACCCGCGGCTTTCATGTCATGACCGCCGTGGCAACTGACACAGGTCGCGGTGTTCTTGTCCCCCTTTTCATAGAGGGCCTTGCCATGAAAGCTGGTCTTATAAAGGCTTAATTGGTCAGTCCGGAGTTTATACTTCTTCATACGGTTGATATCGGAATGGCATCTGGCACAGAATTCGGGTATCTCCTCGAATTTTGGTTTGGCGATAAACCCCGCATCTTTTGACATGGATTTGTCCTCATCGAAGCTTGTGGGATCACCTCCATGGCAATCATGACAGGCGACTTCCTTTTCGAAATGGACGCTTTCCTGCAACTCCCGTACGGGCCTGGCAAATTCTCCCCCTAAGTCAAGGTGGCATTTCAGGCAGGAAGACTCCTTTACCTGACTCCAGGCGAGGGGAGAAGCCATGAAGATACCTATGAACATCAAGCAGGGGAGAATCAACTTGGCCCGATCAAATGCCATCCCTTTCTGTCTCATGGAAAAGCCTCCCGAGGGGAATGTCATCATTTTATGTACCCCAAGTAGAGGAGAATTCCATACCCCATGACGGCGAGTATGCCGAAGGTGACCATGAAAGGCCTCTTGCGGGGATGCCTGTGAGGGTTTTTGTCGAAGAAGGGAAAGAAAATGAGGACCATTGCCACAAAAATTTGTGTTAGGATGCCGAGTACCTTTGGTGCCCATGTGCCTATGAAGGAGAAGTATTTCGCCAATTCGAGAAACATATAGTTGGCCAGGAAATACCATTCAGGTTTGATATGGGGTGGTGTGATGAAAGGGTCGGCTTTGTCCTCCATGGGAGCATGCGAGAAGGTTGTCAATACACTCAAGGCGGCCAAAATAACCGCCATCACGATGACCTCTTTCAAGAAATGGTTGGGAAAGAAAGGGATCCCCTCCTCTTTTTCCACTGTTTGCGTATGTTTTTCTTCCATAAAACCCATCTCCTCTCAACTCACAACGGACCCGCTATGCCTTGCTTTCGGATCATCCCAAAATGGAGGAATAGAAACATAAACGTCACCGCGGGGAGAATGACGACGTGGAGGGCGAAAAAGCGTGTCAGGGTCAGCTGAGAGACTTCGGGTCCTCCCCTGACAAAACGCTTTAATTGATCCCCGATCAAGGGAATGGCCCCGGCTCCGTCCGTCGCCACCGTTGTGGCCCAATAGGAGACCTGATTCCAGGGGAGCAGATAGCCTGAGAACCCGAAGATCATGGTAAGAAGGAGTAAAAAGACCCCTACTACCCAGTTCAAGTCCCTCGGTGGTTTATACGCCCCGTAGAAAAAGACCCTCAGCATGTGGAGGACGACCATCAGTATCATCAGGTTGGAAGCCCAGTGATGTAATCCCCGGATCAGCCATCCGTAGGGGACGATATTGGTGATGAGGACCACGCTCTCGTAAGCATCGGCTGTAGTAGGGCGGTAGTACATCAGGAGCAGGACGCCCGTCACCGCTAAGATGATAAAGAGGAAAAAAGAGATTCCACCGAAACAGAAGGTCCAATTGACGTGGGGAGGGACGGGTTTCTTCAATTGTGTCTTGATGGCCTCCCTGATGTCCAAGCGCTCATCGAGTTCCCCGTAAAGGATCCCCGTCAGTAGGGTGAAGAGGTTTACGGACTCCCGGATATAGGTTCTTCGCTCAATATCCCTCTTCTCGGTCTCTCTACCTTTCGACTCATTGGCCATTCTCAAAGCCTCCTATGAGATGATGATCTGATCCTCTATGACCTTTACCTCTGCGATGGGCAGGGGGCTTGGGGCGGGGCCTGTGATCACATTGCCGTTCAGGTCGAAGAAGGCGGTATGACAGGGACAGGCCAATTGCTTGATCGAAGCGTCCCAGTAGACGATACACCCCAGATGGGTGCAGATGGCGTTGACGGCATACACCTTTGTTGCTTGCCGCGCCACGATATAGGGTTTTCCCTGATGCCGGACCGTCTTGGCGCCTCCCACCGGTATTTCCGACAGGGGCAATGAGGTCGTCCCCGCGACTTTCCCTCCTCCGATAATCTCCTCCGTCGGCCATAAGAACCTTACCACGGTATAAATTACGCCTCCTATGCCGACAATAACCGTAGCTCCCAACAGGAAATTCAAAAAGGATCTTCTGGGCATACCGGTTTCTGTTTCAGGATTTTTCTCGTCCTCATCAGCCATGTCAGACCTCCCTGCACTCCCCCATCCTCAATATTGCATTCCCTTTCGGTACAGAAAAGATAGCTCGGGAAGGGTGGATTCCTCGTAGTTTTGAAACTGAATCCCCAATCCCTTTTATTTCGAAAAAATGAGGTAGAACATCACGAGTGCGATAGCTGGAATCACCCATATCAAGAGCGCCCACGAAAAGGTGTAAGCATAAGTCAAAAAAATCGCTTCCTCCATAATAAAGAAATGATGCTTGTATATAAATACCCAAGTTCCCAAAAAGCAAAATATAGTCCACAACCCCAGGGAAATCAAGAAGCAATAAGAGGCTTTATTTTTCTTTAGATCTTCATTA
>CBDUXJ010000173.1:0-5905 GCA_965371165.1 uncultured Syntrophobacterales bacterium
TCATGTCGTTGAAGGCATGGTTACGGGAGCGAGTGGAGGCAACATACGTTCCCGGGGCAATGACATCCGGCTTTATCCTTCCGTCGTCACAGGGTCCGCGGCTGCTGAAGGCGGCCATGCCGTTTGGATTGTCAGCCATCGGATCAGAGGCAATTGGATCGGCGGGATATTTGGTCGGCCACCAACCCCCCCACGTATTCAAATCAAATGGTGCACCAGTGCGGTCATTTTCATTTGCCCCGACGGTGAGCACATTTTTCGCGGTTGCCGGCGCACCCATGGAATCCGTATCGACAACCCCATCGGTGTTCACATCTGCTCCCTCATTAGCCGCGGCAAAGACTACCAACATATCCTTATGGTCCCACATAAATTGATCCGCCGATTGGGAGTTCGTAGTATACGCTCCAGCCCATGGTGCTCCCCAGCTGTTGGAATGAATCCTGGCCCCATCATTGTATGCGGGCAAAAAGACGTCATTTAAATCAGCAGGAATGCCTGACAAACTCCCATCCGCAGATTCAACCGATTGAAAAACCAGCTGCGCATCATAGGCCACACCTCTGTAGGTTCCCCCGGACGCGGTTCCCCTTCCTAAAACAGACCCTGCGACATGGGTTCCGTGTCCATCCTGGTCGCTCCAATCCCCACCTCTCCCCAGACCCAAACCATATGCGGCTAATACCTCGCCTTGAAAATCCGGATGGAGGGTCCCGTCGTTTACCCCTATATCCAGCCCGGTATCAGCAACCGCCACAATTTGCCCTGTCCCGGTCAGTCCATGGGTGTTCCAGACTTCGGTAACATTCATCTCCCCGGGGGTCACAGCCTGGTCATTGAAAAGTTTGGGTGGGATATACTCTTCAACCCACTTGACCGAGGGAAGATTGATTATCTGAGGTATCAGGGAGGGGGCTATATTCACCCTAATAATGCCTCCCCACTTATTCCTGCTGAAGGCTAAGACCTCTCCCCCAAGCTCCTCCAGTGTATCCCGAACCCCTTCTACTTCCTCTACCTCGAAGGTTTGCACCGTTACCGTAATCGTTTCCTCGATTGTTTTTGCCTTAGCAGTTAATCGAGGCTCTACCTTATAATCGGGTCGATATAAGCTGATCCACTTAATCTCTCTAAACCCTTCAACCGTATCCAGGATATTCCCATCCATTTTAACGATGAAGGCATTGTTGGGGAGGTAATCGAAAAATGTTCCGCCCGCATCTTTCACCTTGACCTTCCACTGTTCCTTGATAGGCCCCCTAAACTGTACGATATAGTAAGCCTGATCTTCTCGGGATAATCCCATCAATTTCAATCCACCTGATACACCAGGGGCTTTCTGGGATGTATCAATGGTACCAGTCCTGAGATGGATCAAATCCCTGGAAGAGGGGATTTCTCCCATTGCCATGAGGAAGAGGCCAGAGACAAAAATAACGATCAAAAGGGCCGATATCGAGTAAATGGATCTCTTGTTCATTTTTCCCCTCGTATTTTAGTTATGATGAGGTATTTTTTAGCATATTTTGCCAAATGAGGAAATTTTTTGCATATATTATGCCAATTTGACAGATATTATAATTATTCAACATCCGCGGCAGGAAAAAACAACTCACCCATTTTGGATTGTGCATCCAATAACCATTTGCTCAGGGTGACGAGGGGATAAAGGCCTATCCTTATGGCTTTCCGAGCTTTTTTATGCCTGGAAATATGATGGGCCAAGGCAGGTGAATACTTGTAGTATAAGAACACAATGGCTTTTCCAAATATATTTTTCAAGAGATAGGTATCCCTCAATTCCCTCAAAATCCAAACCTCCTCTGCCAGAGGCGAGCCGTAGGCTGCCGTGGCGATAAAGCAACCTCCACCGCCACCCCCTCCTGCAAGGCTGATACCTCCACTCGATTGGGCTGTCCCCGCTTCATTGGAATAACCGGAGTTTCCATACTGATTGTAGGCTGTGACCCGGTAACTATAGGAGGATTCCCCTTCAAGGTCCGTATCGGAATAGCTGGTCGTATCGATATCGACTCGTGCTATTTCCTGAAAGCCCCCGTCTTTTTTCCTTCTCTCGATTGTGAATCCTTCCTCGTCAAGGGAGGTGTCGACCCAATTGAGCTCCATTTCCGTTTCAGATACCTGTAAGGTGGACAAATCTCTAGGAGCCATGGGCAACCTGAGGGAGTTATTGGCGTTGATTCTACCTCCCGTTGCCACCTTTCCCGTCAGGCCTTCAAGGGCATCCGTCCCGTTTAGGATACGCCATCTTAGATCCTCTAACGACAGAGTCGGGTACCTGGTCAATATGAGTCCCGCAAGCCCCACGACGTGGGGTGCGGCCATGGAGGTTCCCTGGAGGAACTGGAATTCATCCCCATCGTATATATGGGAGATGGCAATAATATCCACATCATCGATATAGACCCCATCGGCGGTATTTTGCGAGTCGGTGACTAAACGAAACCTGATGTAGACCGTGGGCTGTCCATCGTATGCAGAGATATCATTGCTGAAGGACCCCCACCTGGATCCCGTATATCCAGCCCCTGAAGTATTGGTCCAGTTAATGCCATCGGTGGAGGCCTCGATATAGAGAAAGTCCCTATATGCCTCGGTTTCCATGCGAAGGTAGTAGGTGAGCCTGCTCAGCCATTTTCTCGACAGATCGATCCTTGGTAGGATCAACCACGAATCGGTGTTGTTGCCGTAGTCGCCTAAAGGGCTATCGGTCCAACAGTGGGTGGGGCTTTGGTATTCTCCCTCCACGATGGCCCATTGGGTTGTCCCTCCCGTTGTCCAGTCCCCCGGTCCTGATTCAACGTCATCGGGGAAACTTCCCCCAATTGAATGCCGGGAAGGTAGCCATGTGCTGTAAATGGTAACCCCGGGGGCTGCTACATCCACCGTGGATGGCCCCCAATTGGAAAAGGAAACAAGGTTATCTCGTTGATCCGTTGCGGCCACGGAGATGATATTGGGGAGGTCGTAGCTG
The DNA here is from genome assembly GCA_965371165.1 of uncultured Syntrophobacterales bacterium. Taxonomy (GTDB): domain Bacteria; phylum Desulfobacterota; class BSN033; order WVXP01. The sequence goes on from CBDUXJ010000173.1 coordinate 2,996, forward strand.
GCCGGGTAGAAGGGGCTACTATCGGTGTTGGTCGCGCTGTTTCCTGCAGCGGCAACCATGAGAACCCCTTTATCCTGACATAATTTGACGGCGCCCAGGAGGGATTGGGAGAAATAGGTCGTCCCCCAACTGGCATTGATGACCCGAGCCCCCTTTTCAACGGCATATTCGATGGCATAGATGGCATCGCTTACCCACCCCATCCCATGGGCATCCAGGAATCTTAGGGGCATAATCCCCGCCCGCCACATCACTCCTGTAATTCCCTCGCCGTTGTTTCCCACGGCCGCAATAGTTCCCGCAACATGGGTGCCATGGCCGTGGTAATCCATAGGATCGTTGTTCCCATTGACGAAGTTCCAGCTCCTCCAGTCGTCGACTTTGCCATTACCATCGTCGTCAATGCCGTTTCCCGTGGTGGGATCATTGGGATCTGACCAAGGGTCTTCACCGGGATTGGTCCACATGTTAGCCGCAAGGTCTGGGTGGCTGTATGCAACCCCACTGTCGATGACCGCGATGATGACCTCTTCACTTCCCGTGGAGATCTCCCAGGCATCGGGTGTGTTGATATCGGCTCCGGGGAGACCTGATTTTATCCCCACGGTCTGTCCGAAATTATGTAATCCCCAGAGGATGCCATAATTGGGATCCCCCGGGATGAAGGCGGGATCGTTGGGGAAGATTTGGGAGGCATGGATGATATAATTGGGCTCCGCGTATTCGACGTCGGGATTTTGGCGATAAAATCGGAGTGCATCCTCCACCGATACGGAAGAGGGGAGCCTGAGGTGTTGGACTCCTAGTGTAGGGAATGATTTGATGGGAGATGTGCCCAACTGGAGATGTGTGTCGCCCTTCACCCTTGAGGAAACCCCCTCTTTGAATTTGACCAAGATTTCACCGTGGGCAAAAAAACCGTATTTATAATGAGTTATGGGTTTAAGGCTGCTATCGCGGGCAAGGATGGATGTAACAGGGATGGAGAGAAGGAAAAAGATAAAAGTGATTGAAATAATTGATTTTTTCATCACTTATTTTTTCGATTTTCCTCTATTAAGAGGATTCCACGCTTCTCTGATTCCGAAAAAGCGACAACATCAGAATTTTATTCAATTTTTATGCCATTTGACTCCCTTTGATGCGATTTGACCCCCAAATTGAAATGTTGGACATTTCAGTAAGTGACTCCCTTGTCCCCGAGCGTGATCTGCCGGAGAAGTGGGGTACCCTTCGAGGGGGAGCAGGCTTCGACGTCAGCTCAGCCGAACGTAAGGGGAAGACCAGCCCTTTAGAGGCTGGAAGGGGTGAGCATTCCCCGCCTGCGAACCCCGAAAGGGTCACTTCGAAGGCATTGAAGCGAAGGGATTGGGTAGTCACCTAGAAACTCAGGAAACCCCAAGAAATTTCCTCTTGACAAATGCAATTCGATACATAGAATAGAGAAGGCTGGCGGTGTAGCTCAGTTGGTTAGAGCATACGGCTCATATCCGTAGTGTCCGGGGTTCGAATCCCTGCACCGCCACCAAAACGTACGTGAAGCCTCTCGTCTTTCGGCGGGAGGCTTTCATCATTAATAGATGATCAGATGTCCATGGCGAATTTATGAAAAAAGTACAAAAGGGTATGAAAAAAGTGAATGTTTATGCTCATGCCCCATTCAGCCCATAAGGACTCGGAAGCAGTATGCGGAGGGGTTGAAATTGACAAACCGTTGTTTTTTCGGTAAAAGAAGAATGAGGTCATTGTAAAAAGTTGAGATCAGACGGCAAAGAAAAAAGATCCAGATGCAAGGGGCGCAAATCCTGAGGAATGGGGCGTACATAGAAGTACGCTGCAGTGATGAAGGATGAAGCGCAACGCAGCCCTTCGGCTTTGCTCAGGGCCGTGAGCATGTTGACCGGCAGATGGACTTTTTACGAAGCCGTCAAGAATGAACCAGATAAAAGGTCGGAGGTGAGGATATGAAGGGAAATCGATTAGCCGTAGTTTCTTTTTCTGTGTTGGTGGGTTTAACCCTCTTTACGGGGTGTTCGCGTCTTGGCTGGGAAAGGAAGACCCCGAAGGAGGCACCCGAAGTGAGTCAACAGGCAAGGTATTATCATTTCGAGGACGTTCTCATCCCCCATGAATTGAAATTGAAAATGGATGAGTCCTTTATCTATGAGAACCCATCGCTGAGGGTAGGGAGATTGGTCTTTTCAGGGAGAGTTCAAGCACAATCCTTGACCAATTTCTTCACTAACAGTATGGAGAAGGACGGCTGGAGGCTGGTCAACAAATTCGGGTTCAAGGATGTGGTGCTCAATTTCTCCAAATCGAACCGGAATTGTACCGTTAACATCTACGACAAACCCGTCAATACCATCGTGGAGGTCTGGGTGGGTCCCGTTGGCGAGGGACGCTAAATTACCCGGGGGAGGAAAGGGGGGCGAAACTCATTTACGGGGGGATACGCCGGAATTGTAAGGGTCACAAGATGAGGGTGATGGAATATGCCAATTCTTCGGGGAGTAAAAAGGTATTCGAGGAAGCTCGTCGTCAAGGAGATGGTTCATATGCTTCCTAAACTTTCCTTGAAAAATAGAGCTGCTGCCTCTTAAGGGGGTGAGTTGATTTACCCCTAACCCAGCAAGAGGTGTTTCCGAGGCCGTGAGGGGAGGCTTTCTCTTTACCCCTTTTCCCAGTTTGAAAAAGATTCATAGTATCTGCAAAACCATCCCAACCAGATCTTTTAAAATCTCAATAAAATAAGAGAGATTCTAAGGAAATCCAAGATCAGGTGAGATTTGCAAGATTTTCAACTCTTTTTGGAAGAAATCTGATAAACAGGAATAAATAGCGATAAACATAACTTACGATCATCATTAGAGAAAACGTTTGGGTTTAGTACGCATTCATGGTAATATA
>CBDUXJ010000174.1:0-5834 GCA_965371165.1 uncultured Syntrophobacterales bacterium
ACGATAAGGGGGATAGGATCTTCGAAAACCTCTTAAACCTGGTGACCCGGAAGCGGGCTGAGGGGGTGATCTATCTCCACATCAAGTTTAACGAATCCCAGGACTTTGACCTTCCCGACTTAGTTGAGAATATGAAGAGGGAGGGAGTTCCCATATTCGTGGTGGAGACGGAATATCAGACCACCCATCTCGCGGGGATAAGGACGCGAATCCAAGCCTTTGGGGAATCCCTGGCGCGGAAATAAGGGGCAGAGAGGAATTAAGCCATGGGAGAACAGGCGGCCGAGAAACCGAAAGCCAAGGAAGTGATGAAGAAGTTGACCAAGACCTATTATGAGGAAGGCCTCGGGGCGCGCGAGAAGGGAAGGTTCATCGCTTATACCACGGCCATTTCCCCCGTGGAATTATTTTATGCCCACGATATCATCCCCATATACCCGGAGAACCATGCGGTGATGTGTCTCACTGGACGGATGATGCCGCAGCTCTCTTTGGAGATCGAAAAGAGGGGATATACGACCCACCTTTGCGCTTATGCCCGGAGCGATTTGGGCTATCGGGAGTTGCAGGAGAGCCCGATAGGGGGGATTCCAGACCCTGATTTCTTGCTGGCCTGTAATGCGCAATGCTTTACGCTGACCAAGTGGTTCCAGGTACTTTCCAGGAGGTATGGGGTTCCGGTCTTCGTCTTCGATACCCCTCAGTACATTCGAAAAGGTGAGGCCCGTACGAATATCATTAAGTACGGGGAACATCAATTGGCAGAATTGATCGAGGCCCTCGAGGAGCTGACGGGGAGAAAATTCGATTACGACCGCCTGGGGGAAGTAATGGGATACTCAGCCGAAGCCAGCAAGCTTTACAGGGAGTTTCTCGATCTTGCCTCCGTAAAACCCTCCCCCATCAGTATCTTCGATGCCCTTATCCATATGGCCATTATCGTCTACCTCAGGGGAACAAAGGAGGCGGTGGACTATTATCGACTCCTGATCGAGGAGATTAAAGAGGAGAAGATCTCGAAGGGCATCGGGGTTATCCCCAATGAACGATTCCGTCTCTATTGGGAAAACCTTCCAATCTGGTTCAAATTCAGGGATCATTTCGAGTTCCTGGCTGGCCATGACGCGGTAATCCTCACATCCCTTTACACCCACGCCTGGAGTTATGACTTCGATTTATCAAATCCCATGCGCACGCTGGCGGAAAATTATACCTCTGTCTTCTCCAATGTCGAATTGGAAGAGCGGGCGGAACGGGCCGTGGAATTGTTCAGGCGATATTCCCTTAATGGAAACATCATGTTCATGAACCGAAGCTGTAAGGCCGTGACCTTCGGAGTCCTGGATCTCAGGGATCTGATTACCAGGGAGACGGGGATTCCCGCTCTGGTATTCGAATCCGACATGGGAGATCCCCGTTTCTATTCCGAGGTTCAGATCCGGACACGTCTCGAGGCCTACCTGGAAACCTTAGATCGTATGGGGGTTGTTTAACTGGAATAGTGGAATAATGGAATACTGGAATGATGGATTGAGAGCAATGAAAACAAAAGCTTGGGTTTTTCCCCCTATTCCATCCTTCCATCACTCTTTTCTTTCTTCTTTTGATACCCATTATTCCAATATTCCAACAATCCATCATTCCAATGCTCCGAAAGATTACGCTCATGGGCGACGGTGTTCCCCAAGAAACGCAGGAAACTTCACAGGTGTATTATTCTTGATTTCGGGATGATACATGATCTAAAATGACGGGAAGTTGTTAAGGGGGTGCCCGACCCGTGGATAATTTTATTAAAATCCTGCGCTCCTTCCACGAGGGGGGAGAGGACAAGGCCTTTACCGAGAATTTTATCGACCTTCTCAAGGAGAGGGTGATGCCCGGCCTTTTACCGATGTACGAGGGTGGCATCAAATTCAAGAATAATCGGGTTATCCTTCCGTCCCCTTGGAAGTCCATCTATGAAGGTTTGAGGCAAATCGGCTTCTTTAAGCTTTTTGTGCCCGTTGAATATGGGGGAAGCAGGACATCCGAGGAGAATATCTATTTCATCATGGAGCTTCTCGGATACACATGCCCTAGCCTCGGGATCATCTTTGTGGCCCATAGTCGTGCGATAGACCTCATCCTTGGTGGCAATGACGAGGGCCAGAAGGCTAAATTTCTTCCCAGACTGGGAGGGGGAGATTTCGGTGCCATCGCCATGACCGAGGAGAGGGCAGGCTCCGATGTCAGCGCCATCGAGTTTTCGGCCAGGCCTTATGGGGATCATTACATCTTTAACGGTCAAAAGATCTTCGTATCGAATGCGGGGCTCGCCGGAATTTACACCATTTTGGTCAACACGAAGGGGAGGAAAGGGGCTCGATCCCTGAGCGCCTTCGTCGTTGAGGACGGGGTAGCGGGGTTTCGAGTGGAGGTTTTACCGGAAAAGGATGGGTTGAAAATCCTGCCAACGGGCAAGCTCATTTATGAGGATTCCGTTGTACCCAGGGAGAATTTGATCGGAGGTGAAGGGAGGGGTTTGCTGCTGGCCTTGGAGGCCATTGACAAGGGGAGGATATTGCTGGCGGGGATCGGTTGCGGACTCGCTTGCCGGATCTTAGATGAGGTATTCAATTACTCCCGGAAAAGGATTCAGTTCGATCATCCGCTCACCAGTAGCCAGGACATCAGCTTCAAGATATCCGATATGTATACCCAGATCAATGCAGCCCGGGGTCTGTGTTTCCATGCGTTGAGACAGGTCCACACCCCTTATTATCGAAGTGCATCATCCCAGGCAAAGCTTTTTGCTACGCAGATGGTGATGAACGTGGCCCAAACAGGACAGATGATCATGGGTGGGAGGGGCTATCTGAAAAGCAATATCATCAGCATGCTCAACGCCGATGCCAGGGGGATGGAATATCTGGAGGGAACTTCCAGTATTCAGAAGATGATCATTTCGAGCGAGCTCTTTAAGAGCTATACATGAAAAGATCACTTCCCCAAGCTTCTACCTCGAAGTCCACTACGGGCGATTTCGCGGCCCATTTTTTCAAAAAGACCGATCTCCTTGAGTATCCTGAGAAAGCCAAAAACGTTGCGTAAAATTGCCAAGTCAATGAATCTATCGAATCGGTTTTTGAATGATCGCCGAGAATGGAATGGGGGGTAGCCCTTATGGGAACAGAACTCATCTTCGGGCTCACTGGGGGGCTGGGACTCTTTTTCATCGGGATGAGATTTATGTCCGAGGGACTCCAGAGGGTCTCTAGGGACAGGCTGAGGAGGATCCTGGCGGCCCTCACGAACAATCGGGTGGTGGCAGTTCTCGTGGGGCTCGGTGTTACCTCCATCATCCAGAGCAGCAGTGCCACCACGGTGATGACCGTCAGTTTTGTCAATGCGGGCCTCATGAGCGTGAAGCAGGCCATTGGGATCGTCCTGGGGGCCAACGTAGGCACCACCGTTACTGCGCAGATCATCGCCTTCAAGATCCACCACTATGCTCTGCCCGCTATAGGGCTGGGGGTAGGATTGCGGCTTTTCGCCAGATCCGGTAAGGGGAGGTCCATGGGAGAGGTCATCATGGGGTTCGGGATGCTCTTCTTCGGCCTTGCCATTATGAAAGATGCTATGGGGCCCTTGAAGGATTCCGCAGTTGTCAGGGGGCTCTTTATTAAGTTCGACGGGAATCCCCTTTTTGGTGTCCTGGTCGGGACCATCTTCACCGTCATGATGCAGAGCAGCAGCGTCACGATCGGGGTTACCATGACCTTAGCGGCTTCGGGGCTGCTTTCCTTCCAAGGGGCCGTGGCCTTGGGTTTGGGTGGCAACATCGGCACTACCATCACCGCCCAGTTGGCCAGCATTGGTACGAATACCGCTGCCAGGAGAACCGCCCAGGCCCACACCCTCTTTAACGTCATCGGGGTCTTCTACCTTTTGCTAGTCTTTCCTTATTTCATCAAATTGGTCGATTGGATAACACCTGGAACCCCCGATCTTCTGATCAAAACGGCGGCGGAGGCCGAGAGGTTTGGCATGGAATTGGGCGACAAGCCCTATATTGCGCGCCACATCGCAAATGCACACACCCTTTTCAATGTAGTGAACACGGTGGTCTTTTTACCTCTCCTGGGGGTCTTGACTAAAATCTCCAGTTGGATAATTCCCCAAAGGAAGGCGGAAGAAGAGTTTCACCTCCAATACCTCGATGGAACAGTTGTGGAAACCCCCTCCATGGCCATAGAGCAGGCCAGGAGCGAGACGGAGAGGATGGGGGAGATCTCGTTGGCCATGGTGGATGGGGCCATGGAGGCATTTTTTGCTGGTACCACCAGCGGTCTTGAGCTGGTGAGGAAGAAGGAAGGGGTGGTGGATCTCTTGCAGCGGGAGATCCTTTCCTTTCTGGTCAAGACCGCGCAGAGTTCCCTGTCACCAGAGGACTCCAAGGAGATCAGCTCCATCATCAATATGGTGAACAATATCGAGAGGATCGGCGATCATGCCGAGAACCTCTGCGAACTCGTGGAGAGAAAGGCTAGATTGAAGCTCCCCTTCACGGAGACGGCCACGGAGGACACGAAGGAAATCTACTCGGTGAGCCGGGAATTCCTCGTGATGGTGATCGATGGGATACGGGAGAGGAACCGTTATATCAAACCAGAGGCCGATGCCTATGAGGAGAGGATCAACTCTCTGGAGGACACCATGAGGGAGGGACATATAAAGAGGCTCAACGAAGGGATCTGTGGAGTCGACCCCGGGCTTGTCTTCATCGATATGCTCACCAACTTTGAGAAGATAGGGGATCACTGTTTCAATATCGCCGAGGCGGTGGTTGGGATAAAGTGAGGGAGGGGTATACAGTTGACCTTGGAAGCTATTGACAAGGGCAGGATATTGTTGGCAGGGATCGGTGGCGGACTGGCTTGCCGGATTTTAGATTCAGAAGATGATCATCTTGAGCGAACTCTTCAAGAGCTATACTTGAGGATAAAGGTATTTCTGAATTCCGAGGAACTTCCGCGTAAGATACAGGGACAACGCACTCTCTCCAGGCCAATAAGGCCTTTACTTCCCCAGGACCTTCCAACAGCGAACTCTTCGGCCATCTTCGACGGGATAGAACTCTATCTCCTCTCTCCGGCAGCGATCTTCCACCAAGGGGCAGCGGCCCTGGAACTTACAGCCGGGAGGGGGATTGAAGGGGCTGGGGACATCGCCTCCGAGCGGCTCCCATTCCCGGGATCTTCCCGGCTCGGGAACGGGAACCGCTGAAAGGAGAGCCCGTGTGTAGGGATGGAGGGGTTTGTCGTATATGAGTTCCGCGGGCCCATACGCCATGAGCTGGCCCAAGTACATGACCGCCACCGCATCGCTGATATATTCAACCACGTTGAGGTCGTGGGCGATAAAGAGGTAACTGAGCCCCAACTCGGCCTGTAACTTCTTCAAGAGGTTGATGATTTGGGCCTGTATGGAGACGTCCAGGGCCGAAACGGGCTCATCACAGATAATAAGAGATGGCTCAACGCTCAGGGCCCGGGCGATTCCAATTCGCTGCCGCTGCCCCCCGCTAAATTCGTGGGGATAACGGTCATCCACATTCGACGGCATCCCAACCATTTCCAGAAGCTCCTTGATCCTTTTCTGTCGCCAAGGCCTGCCTCCGCCGTCAAGAGTCCGCAGCCCTTCCTCTATGGACTGGCCGACCGTCATCCTCGGATTGAGAGAACCAAAGGGGTCCTGAAAGATAATCTGCATCTCCTTCCGCAGGGGTTTCATCTGCTCTGGAGCGTATGCGGTGATATCCCGCCCACGGAACACAATCTTTCCCCCATCGG
>CBDUXJ010000175.1:0-5814 GCA_965371165.1 uncultured Syntrophobacterales bacterium
CCAGCTTGGAAGATGCCTTCATGACGATCCTTGAAGACAAAGTCGCCGAGCGGGGGGGAAGAACGTGAGTCAGGTTGTCAGCGCCCTCTTCATAAGCCGAAAGGACATTGAGAGCTATTACAGCAAACCTCCGCTCATCACATGGGGGATCCTCTTTCCAGCCGTGCTCATGCTCGCCATCTACGTCAGGGACCCGGCGACGTATCTGAACGTCGCCCCAGGAATCATCGCCATGACCCTGCTTTTCGGTAGCACTTCCATGGCCGCTATCGTTGTTACCTTCGAGAAACGCTCCGGCACCTTGCAGCGCTTGCTCTTGACACCCGTGACCCATCGGACCATCGTCTTGGGCAAAGCCACGAGTGCGGCCGCCTACGGCATCGCCACTTCGCTCGTTATCACTGCGGGATTCTCTCTGCTACTCGGTATGAATCTCGTTAATCCCCTTGTCTTCGGAGTCGGCTTGCTCTTGGGAGCTGGGGTCTTTTCCCTCTTGGGCCTCACCACCTCGGTGATGGTCAGGGAGGTTTTCGAGGCGATGACTTTGATGAACTTCTTGAGGTTCCCAATCCTATTTATCAGCGGTGTCTTCATGCCCTTGGAGGCCTTGCCTGCTTGGGTAAAACCCATAGCCATGGTATCCCCCCTGACCTATGTGGTGGAGCTCCTTCGGTTCGGCATCTCCGGCCGGTCCTACTTTTCCCCACCGTGGATTTGCGCCATCGCAGCGGCCGGTTTTCTCGTTTTCAGTTGGTGGATCGCAGGACCGGCGTTTCGGCGGAACGCAAGTCGATAACCCCATAAAACACGAAAAGAATATATTTCCTAATGCTCAATCATTTCATTTTATGGACACGAAACTATGTAATATTTAAATTGGGATCTTATTTAGCTTATGAAGATACTTTCGGACAAAGAAAGGGAAGGATTGAGTCGTAGCTATAAATGGTATCCTGTACCAACAGCATGTAACACAGCATATCTAGTTACGCCTCCATTGGTCGCATCGCCCAAATTGCTCACTTCGGTCGCAACTTCAGATATGCTGGGAACGTTAGTCGATATATTTCAAAATGAAACCTGATATCGGCTACTTTTTCCAATTCCCTTTATTTGGGTTGCAATTAATCAGAGGAACGGCGCAAGTTGTCTTGGGGAAATCCAATTCGGAAACACTGAAGCGAAGGGACAGTGGTGTTCGCTTGCAAAAAAGATAACACCTAAATAGTCAACAGACTGTGAAAATACTGCCCATAAAAGTCGGGAACCTTCCGAATCATTTTTCTTGTGACGTGTGCACCCTCCATAGTGGGGACATTTCTGTGTTGCCAACACACTCCAGCCCTCCCAAAATTGACGAAGCCCGTCAATTTTGTTATGTTTATATATTTTAGTACAAACCTCCTATTGGGATTTTTGGATTTATCATCTATTTCCGCTGGAGTCCTTCTTTTAAACTATTACCAAAGGAGCGCCCCTTGTTTTCCCTTTTACAGGGATCATAACCCGTATGAAGGAAATAACCAGGCCCTATTGGGCCGCCATTACCCAAATGCTGTTAGCCGTTTTCATGGCTACCACTTCCCCTGCCCAGCCAAAGGTCCTTTCCACCAATGTCTTCTTGTCGAAAAATAGTGCCCTCCCGGGTGAAGAGATACGGGTTGCCCTCCAACTGGATATTGAAAAGGGTTGGCACATTAACGCCCATACACCCCTTGAAACATCCCTCATTCCAACAGAGGTCGTTCTGGAGATGGATCCCCAGTTCACATTGGAAGAGATCCACTATCCGAAACCCAAACGCAAAACCTTCGAATTTATCCAGGGAGAACTGGCAGTATATGAGGGCAAAGTGTTTATCTTCATGGACCTCGCTGTCTCCGCCGAAGCGGCCCCGGGGAAAGGCCGGATTTCGGGCAAAATAAAATACCAGGCCTGCGACGATCGGAGCTGTCTTCTCCCAACGGAAGCAGCCTTTTCGGCCTCGATCCCCATCACAAAGGATCCAACAGGAGTCCATTCCACCCACGCCGCGATCTTTCAGCCCCCCGAAGAAACGATCCCCTCCAAAAGGCAGGAGGCGCCCTCCCCTATCCCGATTCAAAGAGGAGTCATCCTTTCCGTCTTTATAATCTTCCTGGGGGGATTGGGGCTCAACCTAACGCCCTGTATTTATCCCCTCATCCCCATCACCGTCGGTTTCTTCGTTGCCCAAGGGGCAGGGAGCTCCCGGTGGGTGTTTGTCCTCTCCCTTTTTTACGTTTTGGGTATGGCAATCACCTACTCCATACTCGGAACGGTCGCAGCCCTGACTGGAAGCCTATTCGGGTCATTGCTGCAAAATCCCCTCGTCCTCCTCTTGATCGCTTTCGTCCTCGTGGGGTTATCCCTTTCCATGTTTGGGCTCTACCAAATCAGGATTCCAACCTTTCTCACCCGGATTACCGGACAGTCATCGCAAGGGATCTTCGGAGCCCTTCTCATGGGCCTAACCGTAGGGATTCTGGCTGCCCCTTGTATCGGACCCTTCATCATCGGGTTATTGTCTTACGTTGGGCAAAAGGGGGATCCAGTCCTCGGGTTTTGGACCTTTTTTGTCTTGGCGATGGGCATGGGAACCCCGTTCCTCTTTTTGGGTACCCTCTCGGGAAGCCTCAACAGGCTTCCGCGTTCCGGTGAATGGATGGTCTGGGTGAAGAGGATTTTCGGATTCGTTATGCTGGGAATGGCCGTCTATTTCTTGCGGCACCTCATCTCCAATGAGCTCTATTGGATCCTGCAGGCTTCCATTGCAGCTATAGGCGCGATATACTTGGGATGGGTCGAGGGATCGGGCAAGGGGTTAAGAGGGTTGCGAGGTATTAAATGGGGAACGGGTATTTTCGGCCTTCTCCTCTCCTCCTATCTCGTTCTGGCACCTGGCCACCTCTTTTTTCATCGGCAAGGGATTCAATGGCTCGATTATCATGAGGCGCTGATCCAAGGGGCAAAAAAGGAGGCAAAACCCGTCATCATCGATTTCACGGCCGACTGGTGTGTTCCCTGTCGAATAATGGAACAACGGACTTTTGGATCTCCACCGGTAATCGCCAGGGCGAAACAATTCTTAGTATTACGGGTTGATCTCACCCATTCGACTCAACCCAAGAGCCGATCTTTGATGGAGAGGTACCGTATCAGGGGTGTTCCAACGGTCATCTTTCTTGATCAAAGGGGGAAGGAGATTGAAAACCTCCGATTTTATGAGGTGATCAAGCCCGAGGAATTCTTAAAAAAAATGGAGATAGCCCTCAAGGCTCAATAAGTTCAATTATTCCGAGGGCGTCAGGACCCGGATTCCTGGAAATATAAAAGGATACACGAAGCCTCCAATGACCACAGGAGGAATTTCAGTTTCGTGCCCTACACCTTAACAAACGGTCCATCTAGATGAAAAAATTCGGAAAAATCCGTTGACAAATGTAGCTACTTACACTATTCTACCTTCTCAGTCAAGGAAATTGTACTCATTTTCACAAAAACGAGGGAGCTATGGCAGGCTTAATCAGAGGTGGATTTAGGACTTTATACGATCTATTTAGATATGTCTCCAACTTCTGGATCGCCTTTTGGAAGGAGACCTACCGGGGGACGAAGGAACACAAGAAGGGGGTCATCCTATTCCTTAGTATTTGTCTTTTCATTTTGGTGATTCTGGCTGGGACCATGTACAAATTCACGGAAACTCCGACCTTCTGTAATCTCTGCCATAATATGGAGGTATACGTAGATTCCTGGAGGGCCTCTACCCACAACTTCGTTCCCTGTGCCGGATGTCATTATGAACCCGGATTCTTCAATCATTTGAAGGGAAAATGGAGGGACGGACAGGTCTCCTTTGTCATGTTTATCACCGGCAAAGGGCCGACTATGCCTCATGCGGAGATAAGTGATGCCAGTTGTCTTCAGAAGGGATGTCATAACAGCGAGGATTTAAAGGGGAAAGTGATCTTCAAGAACGTGGCCTTTGAACACACAATACACCTGGAGGAGTTGAGAGGGGGGAAGAAGCTGAGGTGTACCACTTGCCACGCCCAAATCGTTCAAGGAGATCCAGAAGAGGGTGCCCATTTAACCGTTACGGAAATGAACTGCTTCATCTGTCACTTCTATAAGGCGGGGGAACTGGGGGAAGAGGAATATCTATCCCGTACGGAATGCGGTTCATGCCATATCCAGCCAAAGGGCGACATCTTGGTCAAGGGGGTAAGCTTCAACCACAAGCGATACATCGAGCGGGGGGTGAGTTGTCTCGAGTGCCACGTCGGGCACAATAAAGGAGATGGCCACGTTCCTGAGAATAAGTGCCTGGAATGCCATAATGAACCCGATCTTCTCGCGACGAAATATACATCGGAATTTCTCCACCGAAAGCATATTACCGATCGCAAGGTCGAATGCTATCGATGTCATGCCGAGATCAGACATGAAGTAGGGGAAATGCCGACCATGGCAAAGTTTACGGAGAGTTGTAATCACTGTCATACAAAACAGGTCCATATGGGGCCCAGGGAGATGTATACGGGAACCGGCGGAATCGGTATTGCCGATTCACCCAACATGATGTCCACCATCAGGGTGGATTGTGTGGGATGCCACAAGACCCAGGAGGAGAGTAAGGCTGCTTTATATACAACGAGATATTCGGAAAGGGCCTTGGCCGAGTCCTGCGTGGGATGCCATGGGGAGGGTTACGATGAGATGCTCTTCCATTGGAAGGAGCTTTTGGTCAAGGCTGAAAATGAGGTCAACACCAGAATATTTAACGTTCAAAGGAAACTATACGAAGCGGAGAAGGCGGGGCTGGAGGATCACCGCTTCAAGAGGGCTCAAAACCTCGTAAACGAGGCCAGGCACAACTATACCTTCTCCCTCATGGGCAAGGGGGTTCACAACATCGAATACGCACTAAAGCTCTTGAACCATGCCAAAAATAGTACGGAAGAGGCCCTGGCCCTCATAAAGAAGGGATATCAACCCAAGGAGTATAAAACGGAATATACGTGTACAGGCCTTTGTCACGTGGGCCTAGAGGGACGCACCGTTCCCTTCAATGAGATCCAATTCCCCCACGAAGGCCACATGGGGATGGATCTACAATGCCTCGACTGCCATTCCCCCAGGGAGAGACATGGGAAAACCTATTTGAAGAATTGCGCTGAGTGTCATCATGGCGAAGGGGCGGGAAACGTAAAGTGCGGGGATTGTCATCTGAGCGTGAAAAGGCTCTTATCCGGGAAAACGGGGATCGGGGTTGAAGACCTGCCCAGCATCAAGGCCGATGTGGTGGAATGTGTGGATTGCCATCGCAGTATCGTTGAGGGACAGAAAGATTCCTTCAAGGCCATCAAGGCCAACTGTATCAAGTGCCATGATGAAAGTTACGGGAAGATGGCGGAAGATTGGAAGTCAACGGCGGACAAACTGCTCAAGAGGACTTCTTCGAAGCTGAAAAGGATAAAGCGCCATATCCAAAGATTGGAGAAGAGGGGTCAACATACCTTTGCCTTTACCAAACTGTTCGGGGATGCCGAATATAATGTTAATCTGGTAAGGGAGGGCAAAGGGGTCCATAATGTTGAGTATTCAGAGGAACTGATTGAGGCTGCCAAGAAGAATCTGGAACAGGTAGAGCCTATGCTGACCAACAAGAAGTAAGCTGGAATTGAGGCCTCAATAGCTTGATGCAACGACGGTACAAATAGTGGGTTTTCCAACCGTTTGATCCCCCGATAGGGGAACTAGAATCAAAATTTTTAATCAATCCAACCGCAT
>CBDUXJ010000176.1:0-5790 GCA_965371165.1 uncultured Syntrophobacterales bacterium
CTATTTTCAAAGAAAGGCAACGTGGTCGGCTTAGATATCGGCTCCAGTTCCATTAAGTTGCTAGAACTGGCAGAGATGAAGGGGGGCTATCAGTTGAGGAATTTCGGAATCGCTCCTTTACCCCCAGAGGGCATCGTCGATGGAGCCCTCATGGATTCGGTAACCATAGTTGATTCGATCAAAGGCTTGACAAGCGCTTTGCGGATAAAGACCAAAGATGTGGTGACTTCAGTAACGGGTCATTCCGTAATCGTCAAGAAGATTAACATCCCTGTGATGACGGAGGATGAGCTGGAGGAATCTATCCAGTGGGAAGCGGAGCGCTATATCCCCTTTGACATCAATGACGTAAACATCGATTTTCAAATCATTGGTCCCACCGAGGGGAATGAGGAGTTGATGGACGTCGTATTGGTGGCGGCAAAAAAGGACATCATCAATGACTATCTGTCCGTGATCGTCGAGGCGGGCTTCAATCCCGTTATCGTTGATATTGATTCCTTTGCCATCGAAAATATGTTCGAGGCGAATTACCCCGTAACCCGGGATGAGGTTACTGCCCTCGCCAATATCGGGGCTAGTGTAACGAATATCAATATTCTGAAAAGAGGGGTTTCTTTCTTCACCAGGGACATATTTACCGGTGGAAACTCCATTACCGAGGAGATTCAAAGGCAACTCAATGTGGACTTTGACGAAGCCGAGGCCTTGAAATTGGGCAATCGAATGGATGAAGCCAGTCAAAAGGTCATACAAGAGGTCTTAAAATCGGCCTTAAATTCCTTGGGCACCGAGATTGCTAAATCACTGGACTTCTTCCGCTCCACGAGCTCCCAGGAAAAAGTCGATAAATTATTTTTGAGCGGAGGCTGTGCGAAGATAAATGGTATTGAAAAGGTCATCGAGGAACAGGCCGGCATCCCGGTCGAGATCGCCAATCCCTTCAAGGAGATCGACTGTTCCAAGAGAGATTTGGACGTTGATTATCTCAAGGAAATGGAACCAATTATGGCCGTCAGCGTCGGCCTGGCCTTAAGGAGGATAGGGGACAAATGATCCGAATTAACTTATTGATGGCAAGGGCTGTTAGGAGGAAGGTGGGCCTCCGCAAGGAGATCTCCATTTCCGTCTTCATTCTGCTTTTGGTCTTTTTCATCATCGGACTCTTTCAATGGATATACTGGAACCAATCGAGAGACCTGCAGGATCAGATCAGTGATCGGAAGGCGAAGTTAGAGAAGCTGCGGACTCTGAAAAAACAGATCGAGAAGTACAAGGCGAACATAAAGCTTCTTGAGAAGAAGTTGGACATCATCACCGAACTAAAGAAGAATAAAGCGAAGCCGGTGCAGATCCTGGATGTATTGAGCACCAACATACCGGATAAGATGTCTCTTCGCTCGTTGAAGAAACAGGGACCTAAACTGGAATTGAGTGGGTGGGCACTGGACGATGAAGTGATCGCCAATTTCATGACCAATCTTCAACGCTCGAGATATTTCACCGGCGTCGAATTGATCGTTACCGAGCGGTTCAAGCCTGCGGGAGCCGACATTAATATCAAGAAGTTTACCATCACCAGTACCATTGTGCAGTAAAGGAGAATATCATGGCCGTTTCCATGGATTCTATTGCTAAGTTACCCACGTCGAAGAAAATCCTTATTTTACTAGCATCCGTAGTGGTTATCTCAGGCCTTTACGGCTATCTCCTCCATTTCCCCCATCAGACCAAGTTGAAAGGCTTGAGGGTGGAGCTGGGCAAATTGAACGATGAGTTGAAGGAGAGCGAGGCCGTCAAACGAGAGCTGGCTAAATTTCAGAAAGAGGACGAGGCCCTACAAAGGAAGCTTATCTTGGCCCTGGCCCAACTCCCCAACAAAAAGGAGATTCCAACACTCCTCCGAAATATCTCAAGCCTGGGGAAAGGGTCGGGATTGGAATTTCTCCTCTTCAAACCAAAACCCGAAGAACGCGTCGGAGCAACACCCGAAGCAGCCGGCAAACAAACGCCCGGAGCAGCCGGCAAACAAAAACCCGAAGAACCCCAGGAATTCTATGCCCGGGTTCCCTTGGAGTTGATCATGTTGGGGAGCTATCACAACGTGGCCGTCTTTTTCGATAAGATCAGCAAACTGGACAGAATCATCAACATCCTCAACTTCTCCATGGGAGATGTAAAACAAGTGGGAGACGAGACGGTGGTGAAAACATCATGCCTTGCCACCACGTTTCGATTTCTCCAGACCGAGGAGGAGGGCAGTGAAAAGAAAACGAAAGTTAAGGGCGGGAAATAACGTATTTGGAGGATACTACCTCAAAACCCTCTTTGTAGCGGGTATTTCCCTTCTCCTCATATGGGGCTGTGAGGGCGGATCGAAACCCGCTAAACCGACCGTGGTAAAGAGGCAGCGACGCCAAAGGCCACCCCCCCAAAACAAGGAGGAAAAGGTGGCAGATAAGGTTACACAGGAAAAGAGGGAACCTGTCTATATCTATTCCCCAGCGGGCAAACGAGACCCCTTTAAACCCTTTATAGCCCTGGGACCCAAGAAACCGATCTCCACAGCTCGCCTTACTCCCCTTCAACGATATGATGTGAGCGAATTGAGGTTAGTGGGAATTTTGAAGGGACCGGCCGGATATAGGGCTTTGGTGGAAGATGCCGGCGGAAAGGGATTTATTATCACCAAGGGAACCCTTATTGGGCGTGAAAACGGGCTCGTTAAAGAGATTCGCGATGATCGAGTAATCATTAAACAGACCCATAAGGATATATTCGGTCAGATCAAGGAGAGGGAGATTTCCATACGTTTGAGAAAACCTGAGGAAAGGGGATTAAGATGAAACATTTGTTTTTTAAGAAACCAGTTCGATGGGTTTTGACCTTGGGCCTCATTTTCTCCATCTATGCCCTCGGCAGTTGTGCTCGGGGACCCACAAAACCGATGGCACCAGAGACAATGGAGGGAGTGCCCATAAAGATTAAGGAGATCAGTTTCCGTGAGGAACCCAATTACACCCGTGTCATAATAGAGGGATCCGAGCCCCTCAAATATACCTTCTTTAAGCTTCTAACGGACCCCCTCAGAATTGCCATCGATGTTCCCAACGGTGAATTTGAGGATATCGCCGTTCCCATCGAGGTGAATAACGGCACATTGACCCTGATCGACATCGGTCAATTTGAGGGAAAGGGGAGGATTGAGATCGGTTTAACCCAGACGGTCAACTATAATATCACCAAAGTGGAGAAGAAGCTCTTTGTGGATGTGGAGCGAGTGGGAGTGGCGGAGGAGGTAAAGGAGAAGGTCGAGGTTGTCGAGGAGAAGATCCCTCCTGAGGCCTTAAAGATAAAGGCGAAGGCGGAAAAGATCACCAAAATCCTCGTGGATAAAGGGGAGAGGGTGATCCACATCACCTTGATCGCGGATGGAAATATAGGGAATTACAATTCCTTCAAGCTGGGAAATCCCCCGCGTCTCGTGATCGATATCTGGAATGTTGAAAAGGGATATCCGAAGAACTTCATCCAGGTTGACCATGCTCTCCTGAAGAGGGTTCGACTGGGAAAACATCCAAAGAAGACCCGTTTCGTCTTCGATTCGGCTCGCCTCCAAATGCCACAGTTTAGGATCCAAAGGGCCCAGAACCGAATGGTTGTCTCCTTTGGTCGAATGGAGGAGCGTCCTCCGAAGGTCGAGAGATTGGGGACGTTGACGGGAATCGATTTCAAACAGATGGACCACAAATCGAGGATTATCGTCTCCACCTCAGGTACGGCCACCTACGATGTCTTCAAAATATCGGAAAAGGCCGTTGCCCTGGATCTGAAAAAGATGAGGGTGCCAGAAAGACTGAGGAGGGGAGTGGATACCAAGTCCTTTGACAGCGCCGTTGATTATATCAGCCTCTACAATGTGAAGTCGGAGATTTCCAGGGATGTGAGGATCATCGTTCGCCTAAAGGAAGGGGTAGATTTTGAGGCGACCCAGGAGGGTAAACGAATCTATCTGGATTTTGAGAAACCGGCCAGGCCCGTTGGCCGCGGAGAAGCCATCAAAATAGCCGAACCAGATGAATCCCAGGTGGCCAAGGCGGAGGCGGCCGAAAGTGCAGGGGAATCCCCCGAGAAAATCCGGGTCGTCGAAAGAAAAAAGATTCCCCAAGAAGCCCCAAAGGAGGCCCCTGCTGTCGCTGAAAAAGGGGCCGGAAAAGAGGCTGCTGCCCCCGCGAAAAAAGAAGCCGAAAAAGAGGAACTCCCCCCGGAGCCCTTGGGGGAGAAGGAAAGCCTCCTGGAGACGATGGCGGTCCAGAAGCGGTACACGGGGAGAAAGTTATCCCTGGATTTCAAGGATGCCGATATCAACAATATCCTGAGATTGATCGCCGAGGTAAGCGATCTCAACATCATCGCCGCTGAGGATGTAAAGGGTAAGGTTACCATACGTCTCGTCGACGTCCCCTGGGATCAAGCCTTGGATATTATTTTACAATCCAACGATTTGGGCAAGGTGAAGATCGGTAACGTAATCCGAATAGCCCCCATCGAAAAATTGAAGAAGGAAGAGGAAGACGTGTTAGCCGCCCGGAGAGCCAAAGAGAAACTGGAAGATTTGGGCACCGAGCTTATCCCCGTGAACTACGCCACGGCCAAGGATCTGGAAGAACAGGTCAAGGGGATACTGAGCGATCGAGGGACCGTAGCCGTAGATGAGCGTACCAACGTGCTAATCGTTAAGGATATCAAGTCCTCCATCTATGAGGCGAAGGACTTGGTCGCATCCCTGGATACCAAAACACCTCAGGTATTGATCGAGGCCAGGATCGTCGAAGCCAGCGCCGATTTTACCCGGGAACTCGGGGTGATTTGGGGGGGGACGGCCACAAAGACGCACGGATCCAGCTCGGGCCCCAAGGGAACATCCACCATCTCCGGAGGGCTTCTCGGAACCGATACCCTGATCAACCTCCCCGTGGATTCCCCCGGCGGAGCCATCAGTTTCGGGTGGCTTTCGAGTTTGGCGGGATTGAGGAACCTTGATATTACCCTCCAGGCCCTGGAAGATTCGGGCCAAGGCAAGGTTATATCGAGCCCGAGGATCGCTACCCTGGATAATACGGAGGCCTCCATTGAACGAGGGGATAGGATTCCTTACCTGAAGATAACCGAAGAGGGCACGGTGACGACGGAGTTCATCGAGGCCAACCTGAAATTGACCGTGACCCCCCATGTAACCAACGATGGAAACATCAAGCTGAAAATCAAGGCGTCCAATGATGAGCCGGATTTCGATCGGACAGTTCAGGGCGTTCCCACAATTAAGAAGAAGGAAGCCATAACTGAAGTCCTGGTCAGGGACGGCGACATAATCGTCATCGCAGGGGTTTACGACATCGATGAGGGTCGATCTCAAAGGGGAATTCCCTTCTTTTCCAGAATCCCAATTTTAGGATGGCTCTTTAAGTCCGAAAAGAAGACCTTTGTGAAGGAGGATCTCCTGATCTTCATTTCCCCTAAGATCTTGAAGGATTGGGTGTAGGTGCCCCATGGAGGTTTTCAGTTTCAATGGGGACAGTCGAGGCAAAGGGGAGGAGGATTTACCCCGAGAAACCCTCGTATTTTTTCCCGTACGGGGTTTGCTGGAAAATGGGGTTAAAAATAAAGGGGCTGTTGCCCCAATCCCCTTTCGTTCTCTGAAAAGAATTTTTGACCATTCTAAAGTTTCGCTTCATTGCAAAGAGCGCTGAGGCGCTACTTCGTTACTAAAACTCGCCCTTTGGGCTCAAA
>CBDUXJ010000177.1:0-5771 GCA_965371165.1 uncultured Syntrophobacterales bacterium
CGTCCCGGTCCCAGCTAGAAAAAGATCCAGGCAGATTCATTCCTGATCTTATAGGAAGCATTCCCCTTAGTCAAGCATTATTTCTTCTTGACGGCCTGATTTTGCTGAAAGCGCTATAGCAACCTACCTACCTTGACACGCGCCACCCTTTTATCCGATAAAGAAAAAAGGATTTGTCTTTTGAGTAGAGTGGCGCAGGAGAATCTCACCACCAGCCCCTCCCAGAACCGGACGTGAGCCTCTCGACCCATCCGGCTCCTGCCAGTCATTCTCTTAAGGCCTCACGACCTTAAGCCGACACGGAGAGAACTCGCTCCTCCCAGCTTCCTGGTTGGCTTGCTCCCCTCCGCGAGCTGGCCCATCCCCTTCGCTCCATGCTCATTACAAGAACTTCATCGCTACTACAGGATAATCCGCCCCCTTCGTGGACTACACTTATAGGGTTTTCTCTTACCATCACAGGAAGGGTTCCCACGTTCTACAAAAGAGCCTGAATCAAGCTCGTGCCAACTATACGCCGGGGGCCACCTAGGCAGTAAGCAGGTATCCCCCAGGCTGATCTTGGAGCAGAACCTAGACCCCAATTTTGACACCAACCATAGAACGTTTTCGACGCTTACATTGGTTCGCTCATCGCTCACCTTCTTGATCCCCACCTGACGTATCCCGTACGTCTTTTCCTCAACGCTCACTACCATGGCTTGTGACCACAGCAGCTTGAGGTGGTTTGAAGCCTGCGCCTGCAAGCCGGCTTCGAGGGACCCTCCCTCATCTTCTGGGCAGCTCCGTACACTTTCGAATAACCTCATCCTCCAGTGCACGTGAGCGGCGCACTTTCAACCGGAAATCAACGGAATTGGGAGACACCCGGAACTGTTTCAAGAAGGACCTAATTTTTCCGCTCGATCTTGGCCCTTTATGTTGCTCAATGTGGGAGGGACGAGAGAGGTATGCACGTTAGTTCTCCGGCGTACTCCAGCAACTCAGTAACTCTAGAATGATATGCATTGACTATGGCCCCTGTTTGGGTTACCCTAAAATTCAGCTCCGGGGTTTGGGAATGTCTGCAATAAGTCCAGGATTTTTGCATCAACGGGGGGAAGGTTTTCCCCTTTCCGACTTAATCCAGTGGGCGAAAAAAGGTGCTCAGCAAGCCCACGTAGTAGGTTTGAAAGGGTCTTCCAAGGCCTTTATCCTTTCCTTACTCGCGGTCGAATCTGGGCTTCCCCTATTAGTCATTACGCCTCGACCCATAGATGCTGAGATCTTTTCGGAGGCTATGCGTTTCTTCACCAAGCCGGATAAGGAGATCTTTGCCTTTCCCTCCTGGGAGACGATTCCCTACGATGAGATACCCCCCCACCAAGATATCGTGGACCAACGGGTGAGAACCCTTTCTCAGGCGGCGGTTCAAAATGAGACCGTAATCGTCACATCCATCCAAGCCCTCATGCAGAGGGTGATGACCCCCCATGCCCTCGAGCAATTGAGCATTGCCTTGAACGTAGGCGACGAGATAGACAGGGAGGAATTCATTGAGAGATTAATCCAAGGCGGATATACTCGGGTCCAGTTGGTGGAGGAAAAGGGTGATTTCAGCGTTCGAGGCGGAATTATCGACCTCTCTTCCCCCTCATATCGGGACCCCTTGAGGGTGGAGTTCTTCGGAGACCACATCGAGTCAATAAGGGCCTTTGACGCGGAGACCCAAAGGTCGCATCACCATTATGAGAGAATCTCGATCCTCCCAGCTAAGGAGATAATGGAGGGCCCCGATGATCAGACCTCTGCCTCCCTTTTCGATTATTTGAATCCCCAAACCATTCTCGCTATCGATGACCTCTTCGATGTGGAAAGGGAGGGAGAAGCGTTCTGGCTTCAGATCAGCGAGAGGTTCGATCGAGCCGTCGCCAAAGGGAAGAGCCCGCCGGTGCCCGATCGATGGTATCTCCCCCTGGAGACCGTCAAATCCAACTGGGGAAATTTGAGGAGACTGCTTCTGGGAGAAATGGACATCCCCGAATTGGAGGCAGTGGGAGGAGAATCCCTTCGGTTCACCGTCGAATCCAACGATGATATTAGGGCGGGTTTAAAGTCCCTCGGGAAGAGGGAAACCCTTCTATCTCCTTTGGCCGGGCGACTGAAATCCTGGCACAGGAAGGGAAGCGAAATCATCATCGTGGCTCACCAACTGGGACAGGCGGAACGACTTCAGGAATTGTTGATGGAATATCGACTCACCCCGCAACTGAGCGCAATCTCCTTCTCCCAATGGTGGGAAGGCCGCCTTTCTTCCCGTTTCGCTGACCTCCCCTCAAGGACCGGGGAAGGCGACTTTATCATTCTCGCCGGAGACCTCTCAGCCGGCTTCCGCCTCCCTTCCAGGGGTTTAGTAGTCATTACCGAGGAGGAAATTTTCGGCCCTCGGAAGAGAATCGCGAAGGTCCATAGGAGGCCAGGGGATCCCTTCATTACCTCTTTCTCCGAACTCAATGAGAACGACTATGTGGTGCATATCGATTACGGGATCGGGATTTATAAAGGGTTAAAACGCCTGGATATTCAGGGGGTAAGCAACGACTACCTCCTGTTGGAGTACCTGGAGGGGGATAAACTCTATGTGCCCGTGGACCAGATCAACCTCATCCAGAAATATGTCGGCTTCGAGGATAGAGGTCCTCGACTGGATCGACTGGGTGGATCGTCATGGAAGCAATTGAAGCGGAAGGTGGGCAAATCAATCGAAGAAATGGCACGGGAGCTTCTCAATCTTTATGCTGCCAGGGAGGTATTCGAGGGATTTGCCTTCTCCAAGGGGGATGGCTATTTCAAGGAATTTGAGGCCGCCTTTCAGTACGAGGAGACGCCTGACCAGTTGGAGGCCGTCAGGGACGTAATGACGGACATGGAAAAGCCCAAATCCGTGGACCGCCTCATCTGTGGCGATGTGGGATATGGAAAGACGGAGGTAGCCATCAGGGCGGCATTTAAGGCCGTCATGGACGGCAAGCAGGTGGCCGTTTTGGTACCCACTACGATCTTGGCTCAACAACACTACCAAACCTTCTCCGAACGATTTCAGCACTACCCCGTTATCATAGACATCCTAAGTCGGTTTAAGAGGAGGAACGAACAAAGAAAGACCCTCGGGAAATTGAAGGAAGGGAAAATCGACATCATCATCGGAACCCACCGTTTGCTCCAGAGGGACGTCGCCTTCAGGGATTTGGGATTAGTAGTCATCGACGAGGAGCACCGGTTTGGTGTCTCCCATAAGGAGAGGCTGAAACAGCTGAGGAAAACGGTCGATGCGTTGACCTTGACGGCAACTCCTATCCCCAGGACTCTCCACATGTCCTTGACGGGAATGAGGGACCTGAGTGTGATCAATACCCCACCCGAGGACAGGCTTTCTATTCGGACATTTTTAGGCCGTTTTGACGAAGACATCATCCGCCAGGCCATCCTGAGGGAACTTCAAAGGAAGGGTCAGGTCTTCTTTGTTCACAACCGGGTCCAAAACATATCAGCCATGGCCCGATTCCTAAAGCAGCTAGTCCCCGAAGCCTCTCTGGCCATCGCCCACGGTCAAATGAAGGAGAGAGATCTTGAAAGGGTAATGCTTGCCTTTATGCGAAAGGAATACAACCTCCTCCTCTGTACCAGTATCATCGAATCGGGCCTGGACATACCCACCGCCAATACCATCATCATCAACCATGCGGAGAGGTTTGGCCTGGCCGAACTCTACCAGCTGAGGGGAAGGGTCGGCAGATCGAAATATCAGGCCTATGCCTTCCTCCTCGTTCCATCCGAAACCTCCATATCCGGTGATGCCCTAAAGCGCCTGAGGGCCCTGCAGGAATTGAGCGAGTTGGGTTCAGGCTTTAGGCTTGCCTTCCAGGATTTGGAGATCAGGGGGGCGGGAAACATGTTGGGGCCCGCTCAATCAGGACATATTGCATCGGTGGGATATGAGATGTATACTCACCTTTTGGAGAGGACGGTGAGGCAGTTGAGGGGGGAGAAAGTCCTTGAGGACATTACACCGGAGATGAAGCTCCCCTTTGCCACCTTTATTCCCGATGACTACATCTGCGATCCTCACCAGAGGCTGGTTCTTTATAAACGATTTTCATCGGCTCGTTCCGAGGAAGAAATCGAGGATATGGCGGAGGAACTCATGGATCGCTTTGGACCTATTCCTCCCCCAGCCTTAAACTTGCTGGAGGCGATGAAGCTCAAGCAACTCTTGACGCGTCTTAGGGTAAGGAAGCTGAACCTATCCGAGGAGAGAGTGGTGATCGCCTTCGACGAGAGCTCCGAGATTTCCCCACAGGGCATTGTGGGCCTCGTCCAGGAGAATAGCGATCGATTTCAATTCACCCCTAGTTTCGAATTGATTCTCTCCATAGGGAAGGGGGGGTGGCAGGAGACCTTCGGGAAGACCAAAAGGACCTTGGAGGAGTTGATCCAATATGCTAAACCGCGGGGGACTCAACCGAGTCCCCATGCGTTGCAGGGGACCTGAGAAAACATAAACGTTCACCGTGCCTATTATTCTCCTCGATCCCCTTGGGGCGGACGGGACTTTTTGGAGGTACGGAAAGAAATCCTCAGTGGCTCAGAAGGACAAAATGACTGGGGTGGAAGGAGAGGATCATCATCAATGAATCAACCCGTGAGGAGTAGGGACGTGGAGCTCCCACCGAGTGGAATCAAACCCTGGGGGGTGAATGAAAGGCCGCCTCCCAAGGGGAATGCAATGCGCTGGTGGTCCTGGTGCGGGCCAATTATTTGGATTTGCCTGTTGACAGCCTTCAGTACCATGGGATGTCAGAAGGAAGATACGAACCTTCCCCAGGACATTCTAGCCCAGGTGAATGAAGAATTGATTACCTTGGAGGAATTCAATAACGAATTGCAGGATATTAAATTGGAACATGGAAAACTGCCGGAGGACAGGGAATCCCTGGACCAGTTGAAAACCGCCTTTCTCGATCAGATCATCAACAGAAAGCTCATCCTTGGAGAGGCCCGGCGGATTGATATCCAAGTATCGGAGGAGGAGATCAATAAGACTATTTTAGCCTTAAAAAGGGATTACGCAGGAGAGAGCTTTAAGACCATGCTCGAGGGCCGCGGAATGAGTTTCGAGGAATGGAAACGGCGGTTAAAGGAAAAACTCCTGGCCGAGAAGGTCATCAATACCGTCGCGCAAGTCGATGGTCCCATCGATGATAAATCTGTGAAGCAGTACTATGAGGAACACATCGAGGAATATTCCTTTCCCGAGCAGGTGAGGGCAAGGCAGATCGTGGTGGCCACGGTGAAGGAGGCTAAAGCGATCTTAAGGAGGCTGAGGAAAGGGGAGGATTTTGAAAAACTGGCCAAGGAAAAATCGATGATGCCCGAAAGGGTATATGGCGGGGACCTGGGATTCTTCGCACGCGGTGAGATGCCGGAGGCCTTCGATGAGGTATTCTCCTTGAAGCTAGGAGGGCTCAGCAAAATCATCAAGAGCCCCTATGGATATCATATCTTTAAGGCCGAGGAGAAAGTCGAAGCCAAGGTTCAAGAATTTGATGAAGTGAAGGATGAGATCGCCAATCAAATTCGAAAGAATAAGAACGGCCAAATCTACTATAACTGGCTTTCAGAGTTGAGGACGAAGGCCAAGATCAAAATCAACAAGCAGTTGTTGGAATATACCCACTGATCATTTCGTAAAAAGTCGGAATCAGACGGCAAAGAAAAAAGATCCAGATGCA
>CBDUXJ010000178.1:0-5748 GCA_965371165.1 uncultured Syntrophobacterales bacterium
TGTAATGGATGTTGAATCCGTGGGCGAACATGAGCAAATCTCCCCCCTTGAGCCCGGGGAGTATGTCCTTCTCGAAGATCTCCGGCTGACGGTCATCCTGTATGAGTATGGTGATGATATCCCCCATTTTGGCGGCTTCAGCTGTGGATACTACCTTCACCCCCGCCTTTTCCGCTTTACTCCAGGAAGTGCCCCCCCTCCTCAGGCCAACAACCACATCCAGGCCGCTATCCTTCAAGTTCAAGGCGTGGGCATGTCCCTGGGAACCAAACCCTATAATGGCCACCTTCTTCCCTTTTAACAGATTCAGGTCAGCATCGCCGTCGTAGTATACTTTCATCCTTTCTCTCCTTTCTCGTTTTTTCACCGGGGTCCGGAAACCGAATCCGCTTCTCCTAAGCTCGGTTTTCACCTCCTTTCTCGGTTACGGCCTCGCCTCTTGCAATGGAAATCTTTCCCGTTCGAACAATCTCCTTGATACCGAAGGGCTTCAGCATCTCAATCAACGCCTCAACTTTCTCAAACACTCCAGTGACCTCAATGGTAAGTGACTTATGGGCTATGTCCACGATCTTTGCCCGGAATACATCCACAATTTGAAACACCTCCGCCCGACGTGAAACCGTGCTTGACACCTTCACAAGGGCAAGCTCACGGTCCACCGCGGGGATTCCGGTTAAGTCAGTAATCCTTATCACATCAACGAGTCGGTCCAG
Source organism: uncultured Syntrophobacterales bacterium (assembly GCA_965371165.1). Taxonomy (GTDB): domain Bacteria; phylum Desulfobacterota; class BSN033; order WVXP01. Next base: position 717 of record CBDUXJ010000178.1, read on the forward strand.
TTGCTTCTTAACCTGATCAATCACCCGATCATCCCCCGCCACCACCATTATGATCCGGGTTATGCTGGAATCTTCGGTCTCCCCTGCTGCAATGCTCCGGATGTTAAACCCTCGACCACTTAAGAGCCCAGAAATCTGGGCCAATACACCAGGATGATTCTCCACCAAAACCGAAAGAGTATAATCCATATCGTCCTCCACCTAACCAATCATAATCTCGTTGATCCCGGCTCCGGGCTGCACCATGGGAAATACGTTCTCCTCCCGCGCCACGAGGAACTCCAGGATGACTGTCCTGGGAGAGCCAATGGCTTCACGGATCGCTCCCTCAACATCCTCCGGATGCTCCACCCTGATTCCCATTGCCCCGTAAGCTTCGGCGAGCTTGACGAAGTCCGGAACGTAGGGCGGACATCCATCGTCCGGATTGTTGCAATGTCGGGGACAGCTTGGCCGCTGTCCGAGGCAACTGAAAGCGTAGGCCTTGTCGAAGAAGAACTCCTGCCACTGGCGAACCATCCCAAGATAGCCGTTATTCAGGATGGCGATATTAACCGGAAGCTCGTTCAGGACAGCAGTTGCGAGCTCCTGGATCTTCATCTGGATACTCCCATCCCCGGCGATGTCGAAGACTACCCGATCGGGGAAGGCAACCTGGGCCCCGATGGCCGCCGGGAAGCCATAGCCCATTGTCCCAAGGCCACCTGAGGAGAGGAAGGTTCTGGGACGGTCATATCGAAAGTAATGTGCGGCCCACATCTGGTTTTGTCCCACCTCAGTGGTAATAATCGCATCCCCTCCGGTAAGCTCGTAGATCTTCTCCACAACGTACTGGGGCTTAATCGTTGGGCAATCCTGACGGTAAGTCAGGGGATTTTCCCGCTTCAACGCCATTAACTCCTCACGCCAAGAATCGATGGGCAGGGGTTCCGCGAGTCTGAGCATCTCCTGGAGGATCTTCCGTGCATCCCCGATGACGGGTATGTCAACGAGCACATTCTTACTGATCGACGTGGGGTCGATATCTATGTGGACAACCTTGGCTTTCGGGGCAAACTTGCTTACCCTTCCCGTTGCTCGATCGTCAAACCTCGCCCCGATGGCGAACATAAGATCACATTCGGATACGCCCTGGTTTGCGGCAACCGTACCGTGCATCCCCAGCATCCCCAGAAAGAGGGGATCGGTCCCGGGAAAAGCACCGAGGCCCATCAGCGTGAGGGTAACAGGGATTCCCGTCTTCCTCGCGAAAGCGGTCAGCTCTGCCGAGGCCTCCGAGGTAATTATCCCTCCTCCGGCGTAGATCACCGGCCTCTTCGCACTCCGGACTAAATCCATGGCCTCTTTGATCGCCTGAGAGTTACCATTTACCACTGGTTTATACCCACGGATGTTCACTTCCTCGGGGTAGGTAAAATCCCCTTCGGTCACGCTCACATCCTTTGGGAGATCGATGAGGACCGGGCCGGGGCGTCCCGTTCTCGCAATGTGGAACGCCTCCTTCACGATTCTTGGGATATCCCCTACGTTTCGCACGAGGTATCTGTGTTTGGTGATCGGACGGCTGATGCCGATGATGTCCGCCTCTTGGAAAGCATCATTTCCTATCATGTCCACCGGGACCTGACCGGTGATGAGGACGAGAGGAATTGAATCCATGTTGGCGGTGGCTATCCCGGTCACCAGGTTCGTCGCCCCTGGACCACTCGTGGCGACGCATACACCCACCCGTCCGGAAGCCCGGGCGTAGCCATCCGCGGCGTGAACCGCCCCCTGCTCGTGGCGGCTTAAGATCATGCGGATATCCGCCCGGTGGAGGAAATCGAAGAAGGGCATGATTGTGCCCCCTGGGTAGCCAAAAACCACCTCCACCCCCTCCCTCTCTAACGCTTCTACAACCATCTTTGCCCCTGGCATCCTCATGATAAATACCCCCTATCGATTTTGTACTCCGGCCACATAAACCGGTTTAAGCTCCATGGGAAAGGGAGTGATCCCTTATATTTCGAGCCCTGACCTCGAATGATCATCGGGGAAAGACCGCCCCCTTATCTGCCGAGCTCACAAGGGTTGCATAACGGGCCATGTACCCCTCCCTTATCTTGGGCTCCCATGGAGGGGTTTCTGAAAGCCGTCTTTTAATCTCATCATCGGACAGCTTAAGATCAAGCCTCTTGCGCGGGATGTCGAACTCTATCTCATCCCCATTCCTGATGGCGGCGATGGGCCCGCTTGCTGCCGCCTCCGGGGAGATATGGCCGATGGAAGCTCCCCTGCTTGCACCCGAGAAGCGCCCGTCGGTAATGAGGGCAACCTCCCTATCCATCCCGACCCCGGCGATGGCCGATGTCGGCGAGAGCATCTCCCGCATCCCCGGCCCCCCCCGAGGGCCCTCGTAGCGAATCACAATAACCTCACCCTTTTTAATTTGCCTGGAGAGGATGGCCTCCATGGCCTCCTCCTCCGAATTGAAAACCCTCGCAGGCCCCGAGTGACGAAGCATCGTCGGGTCAACGGCCGACTGCTTCACCACCGCTCCATCCGGCGCAAGGCTTCCTTTGAGAATGGCAAGGCCACCGTCGGAATGGCGAGGGTTTTCCAGTGGCGTGATTACCTCCCTATCCAGAACCTCCGCTCCCTGGATATTTTTCCCGACCGTAGAACCGGTAACGGTGAGCTCATCAAGATGCAACAGATCTCCACGGGAAAGCTGTGCCATGACGGCAGAGATCCCCCCGGCACGATGTAAATCCTCCATGTGATCATCCCCTCCGGGGGCGAGGTTACAGAGGTGCGGGGTTCGCTGGCTTATCTTGTTAAAATCCTCCAGGGAGATCTCAACCCCTCCGTAGTAGGCGATGGCCGTGAGATGCAGCGCTGTATTCGTTGATCCTCCGATGGCCATATCTACGCTGATCGCATTCTCGAAGGCCCCCTTGGTCATGATCCTCTTTGGGGTAATCCCTTCCTTTACAAGCTCAACGACCTTCTCACCGCTCAGTTTGGCCAACCTCAACCTTTCGGCGGCTACCGCCGGAACTGTTCCATTCCCGGGGAGGGCGATACCGAGAGCCTCGGCAAGGCAGTTCATGCTGTTGGCAGTAAAGAGTCCCGAGCAGGACCCGATCCCGGGGCATGTCACATCCTCAAGCTCCTTTAGATCCATCTCTGTCATCTTCCCAGCGGTGACTTCGCCCACAGCCTCAAATATCTTGTCAAGGCCAACCGCCTTGCCCCTGAAGCACCCGGCGAGCATTGGTCCCCCGCTTATCACCACGGCGGGGATGTCAAGCCTCATGGCTGCAATGAGCATCCCCGGGACGATCTTGTCGCAGTTGGGGATGAGCACAATTCCGTCAAAAGGATGGGCCATTGCCATCACCTCGATGGAGTCGGCTATGAGCTCCCTGCTCCCGAGGGAGTACTTCATCCCGACATGCCCCATGGCAAGACCGTCGCAAACCCCTATGGTCCCGAATTCCATTGGTGTCCCGCCTGCACTCCTTATCCCGGCCTTAACCGCCTCTCCGATGGACCCAAGGCCAACATGCCCCGGGATGACCTCATTGACCGAATTAGCAATGCCGATAATCGGGTGCGCGATCTCTTTATCCGTCAGACCCAAAGCTTTCAGAAGGGAACGGTGGGGGGCTCGGGTAACCCCGGTTTTCATTGAATCGCTTCTCATAGCTCCTCCTTAGGTTATGGGATCTTTCGTCTTTCCTACCCCTGCCATCTTGGCTCTCCCCCCGCCAAAAGGGAGAAATGTCATGACCATCGGGATAAAAAAAGCCCGCTATCCTTGATTAACACGGGATAGCGGGCTTAATCGGCTTTCGAATGGACCCTTATGGCCCCCTGCCTGCACCGGCTATCCCGGAACAGATAATAATGAGAATTATGATCGTCGGGATAGCTACGGTTACCTTAGCCCTATCGTTAAAAGGAAAAGTGGCGCCTGGGCGCATATTTGTTTTCGCGAGTATACGCTTCGGCCCGACATTGACCGAACTGAAATCACCTTTCAATGGGGGGAAATTAGCCATGAAACATTTCCCAAGGTGAAAGTTTTCAATAAACTTAAAATAACTTTACGATTTTGTCAAGGGAAAAATAAAATTTTTTCCGTACACAAAATTTGGGGCTCAACGATCCTGTCAATTTCGTTGGTTCCCCCCCCCAGGAGGATGTCAACTTTCCATCATTAGGATAATCTATAGAGATCGGGTATAGGCCGGGTGCAAAATAGAGCTGCTCCGGGGCCGTAGACATCATGCATTTGTCCGTAGTATCGTAGTTTTATCCATTAAAAAAATGGAATGGAGAAAATAAGTGAAACTGGAGGGCTACCATGGGCAAGCTTCTCTATATTCAGGCATCACCTCGGACAAGCCGTTCACATTCGATCGCAGTCGCCGATGCATTCGTGGAGTCGTACCGGGGGCATAACCCCGATGATGAGATCGCAATACTGGATATCTTCAAGAGGACCCTGCCCCCATTCGATGGCTTAGCAGTCCAGGCAAAGTACACGATCCTCCACGGCCAGAAACATACCCAGGAGGAATTGGACGCCTGGAAAGCGTCGGTGGGTCGGTTGAACTCACGGTCAATGAGCGCCTAAACTGAACGAGTATTGGGGGAACAGAATAGCGTAAAAAATTGGCCTTTTCTCATCATTTCCGCCGGGAGATTTTCTCCCAGCAGAGCCACTGACAATCCTCACCGCTGTAATCCATCAGTTGGGGATTATCGCAACTGATACTCTGCAGAACCTTTTTCCCTCTCTCAACCCGCCACTCAGCTAAGAGCGTTGCCTTTCCCTTGCCCTCCGGGCATTCTATTTGCCGAATAACCCTTCTGGACTTTTCCGCCATGGCCAAACCTCCCTGTATGGAATACCTAATCATATATCATAAAGGGCAAAAATTCAAAACATCCGTCTCTGGAGTCTCCCGGTTTTCCCATGGATCCCGTTTGTCCTTGAGCGCGATCTCTGGACCAATTGTTGGTCGGGTTCCCTGGAGCGAAC
>CBDUXJ010000179.1:0-5709 GCA_965371165.1 uncultured Syntrophobacterales bacterium
CTGGATCTTTTTTCTTTGCCGTCTGATTCCGACTTTTTACGAAATCATCAAGAATGGTTACCGAAAAAATCTTGATTCGCGCTCAGAGCTCCCTTTTCAAGTTTTTCAATGGCCTCACTGGAAATGCTCACCACATAAACATAATCGCACAACTGCAGCACTGCATGACCGCAGCACCGAAGAACTATTCGATACTAAGGATTTCGGCATCGCCATCTGTCAGGGCAATGCTGTGTTCGAAATGCGCCGATAACTTCCCATCGGCTGTCACCACGGTCCACTCATCCCCCAATCTGGTTACCTGCCAGGTTCCCGCGTTCATCATGGGCTCCAAGGCAAAGATCATGCCCTGCCTCAGCCTCGGCCCCTGATGAGGAGACCCGAAATTAGGGATTTGAGGATCCTCATGAAGGGACTTTCCGATCCCATGACCCACGAAATCCCTCACAACGGAAAATCCATTCCCCTCCGCATGAGCCTGAATGGAATGAGAGAGATCGGAGAGGCGATTCCCCACCTTGGCCTTTTCTATCCCAAGGTATAAAGCCCTCTCCGTAGCCTCCATCAGCCTCTTCGCCTCCTCGCTGACATTGCCGACCGGAAGGGTAACGGCGGCGTCGCCGTAATAACCATCCAGCAATACCCCTACATCTAAACTGACGATATCCCCCTCTTTCAGCTTCCGGGGACCGGGTATGCCATGGACCACCTCCTCATTAACGGAAATACACATGCTTGCCGGAAACTCAGAACGATAACCCGGGGGCCTGTATCCTTTAAAAGCGGGGGTCCCCGCGCGCGCCCTGATCAACCTTTCCGCCTCCCGATCGAGCTCCCCGGTAGTGATGCCCGGCTCCACCATTTTCTTGATTTCGCGGAAAACAGAGGCAACGACTTGGTTGCTTCTTCTGAGACAATCGATTTCACGTTTGGATTTTATAACGATCATTCGACTTCTGCACCTGCCCTCAGAGGGTCATATCGAGACCATGATATGAAACTCAGCCTCCCTTTGTCAACAGATGATCCCTCTGGAGTTTCTTCAGAAAAAAGCATGTAATTACTCTAACTTGCTAAAAAAGTTACATAAATGAGAATGAACAAATGCCAAAGCTCAAAGTTTAAATGAATGCCAAATGTCAAATGACAAATGGGGAAGGTTGATTGTTCGAGTTGTTGAGTTATCGACTGGTTTGACAAGCTAACTACTTAACTATTGAGGGAAATTAAGAGTTTTGACATTTAAGCATTAGGATTTTATTTGACATTTGAATTTTGACATTTGGAATTGCTATTTGGGTGGCTCAAAGGAATTTGGGCGATCGGGTGTTGGTAAGAGCCCAAAAGTCCGGAAACTCCTCGGTTTATTCTATTGACTTTTGGAGTTCAACGGGTAAAATAATGTAAGGTCGATGAGGGAATTTTTCCTCCTAACCGAACCTTGGTGGACCTTCGCTTCCCATCATGATCTTTAAAATCATCGCTTCAAGGCAGAGTTCCCGTTGAAAACGGTCTGCCTCTTCCTACTCAAGGCCCCTTGCACGAATTCTCTTTCGTCATGGCCCTTATCCCAATTCCATTAAGGAGAAAATGATGATTCCCAGATACACCCGCCCGGAAATGGGACGAATTTGGACTGATGAGAATAAATTTAAAAAGTGGCTTCACATCGAGATCCTGACATGTGAGGCATTTGCGGAGATGGGGGAAATCCCCCGTCAGGCATTGAAGGAAATCAAGGAGAAGGCGCGGTTCGATGTCGAACGAGTCGCGCAGATCGAAAAGGTAACGAAACACGATGTAGTCGCCTTCCTAACGGTAGTGGCCGAGAATGTGGGAGAGGCTTCGCGATATATTCATTTCGGCCTCACCTCTTCTGATATCTTGGATACGTCCCTGGCTCTGCTCTTGAAAGAGGCCTCGGAGCTAATCATCGAGGATATTCGTAACCTCCTTTCGGTCCTCAAAGACAAGGCCTTCGCACATAAGGATACGATAATGATCGGTAGATCCCACGGGATCCATGCAGAACCGATTACCTTTGGCCTAAAAATGGCCCTCTGGTATGATGAAATGCGCAGGAACCTGACCCGTATGGAAAGGGCGAAGGAGGCCATCAGCTACGGGAAAATTTCCGGTGCCGTGGGAACTTTTGGCCATATCCCCCCCTTTGTGGAGGACTATGTTTGTCGGAAGTGCGGTTTGAAACCCTCCCCCATTTCGACCCAAATTGTTCAAAGGGATCGCCATGCCGAGTTTTTCAGCACGTTGGCTATCATCGCTTCATCCATTGAGAAGTTCGCCGTGGAAATTCGCCACCTCCAGAGGACCGAGGTCCTAGAGGCCGAGGAATTCTTCACAAAGGGTCAAAAGGGATCCTCAGCCATGCCCCACAAACGCAACCCCATCCTCTCGGAGAACCTCTGTGGCTTGGCGCGCCTGGTGAGGGCAAATTCACTGACTTCCCTTGAAAATATACCCCTTTGGCATGAGAGGGATATCAGCCACTCCTCAGTGGAAAGGGTTATTGCCCCGGATAGCACTATCCTGTTGGACTATATGCTCAACAGGGAAATCAATATCATCGATAAACTCCTGGTTTACCCAGATAACATGATGAGAAATGTGGAAAAGACAAGGGGATTAATCTTCTCGGAGGGGCTCATGTTGGAATTGACCAAAAGGCAGATCTCCCGAGAAGAAGCCTACTCCATGGTTCAAAGGAACGCCATGAGGGTTTGGGAGGAAGAGACCGATTTCAAGGAGGAGGTCCTGAAGGATCCGGATATCACCCAGGTGCTCAGCCGTAAGGAAGTCGAGGAATGTTTCGACCTCAAGAACCACCTGAAGCACGTGGATGAGATCTTTAAACGGGTATTCGAAGACAATACAGAAACGGAAAATGGTTGAAAACAATCTTCATTTCGGATAAATTTATCTTAGAGGATCACATTGCCGAGGACCATAAAGATATAAGGAAATTGAGATGCCGAGAAAGGGTAACAGAAGGCAAAAACTCAACCTGAGGGATTTGCTGGGGCTAGGCGATTCCCCGGGACGGCGGAAGAGGGGTCCGCCGACTCCCTCCAAGAAAAGGCATTTTACCATATGGTACATGGTCATAGCCTTCCTTTTGATCTTCCTCCTGCAGAACTTCGTAACCAGCCAAAAAGTGAATGAAATCTCATATAGCCAATTCAAAGAACTGGCCAAGGAAAACAAGGTAGAGGATTTGGTGATAACCCCGGAGATCATAAGGGGAAGGATAAAGGACTATCGAGATGTCGAGCCTTCGGGCAAACCCTTCCAGACGGTGAGGGTGGAAGACCCGGAATTAATCAAGGAGCTGGATAAAAAGGGAATCCAATATAAGGGAAAACGGGAAAATAAATGGCTGACCGGCATCTTTGCTTGGGTGATTCCCATAATCTTCTTCTTCCTCATATGGCGGCTGCTTTTCGCCAGGATGGGCCCCGAGGCGGGAGCCCTTTCCTTCGGAAAGAGCAAGGCGAAGATCTTTGCCCAAAAGGAGAATAAAATCACCTTTAAAGACGTAGCCGGGATCGATGAGGCCAAGGAGGAGTTGCAGGAGGTTATTGAATTCCTGAAGAACCCGGGGAAGTTCAAAAGGTTGGGTGGGAAGATACCCAAGGGGGTATTGTTGGTCGGGGCTCCCGGAACCGGCAAGACCCTGTTGGCAAGGGCCGTGGCTGGTGAAGCCAGTGTGCCCTTTTTCAGCATTAGCGGATCCGATTTTGTTGAGATGTTCGTAGGGGTTGGGGCTGCCCGAGTGAGGGATCTTTTTGGACAAGCTCAGCAGCAGGCTCCCTGCATCGTCTTCATCGACGAGCTGGACGCACTGGGAAAGGCGAGGGGCGTCAACCCCCTTGGCAGGCACGACGAACAGGAACAGACCCTCAACCAGTTGCTTGCGGAGATGGATGGGTTTGACCCCAACACCGGTGTCATGATCATGGCCGCAACCAACCGGCCGGAAATCTTAGACTCTGCCCTGCTCAGACCGGGGCGGTTTGACAGACATATTTTGGTGGATCGGCCCGATATCGTGGGCAGGGAGGAGATATTGAAAGTCCACACCCCGGGGGTGAAATTGGACAAGGAGATGGATCTGAAGATAATCGCCGCACGGACCCCGGGTTTTGTCGGGGCAGATCTGGCCAATATCGTCAACGAAGCAGCCCTCTTGGCTGCCCGGAAAAATAAAGATCAGGTGGGGATGGATGACTTCGAAGAGGCCATCGACCGGGTCGTAGCTGGCCTGGAGAAAAAGAGAAGGGTGATGTCCAAAAAGGAGAGGGAGATCGTGGCCCACCACGAATCGGGCCATGCCCTTGTGGCCTCAGTCCTCCCCAACGCCGATCCCGTTCGCCGGGTTTCCATCATTCCCCGGGGCATCTCAGCCCTTGGCTATACGCTTCAACTCCCCACGGAAGACCGATACCTCATGACTAAATCAGAGCTCCTGGACCGATTGACCGTGTTGCTGGGTGGAAGAATTGCCGAAGAAATTACCTTAGGGGAGATCTCAACCGGGGCCCATAACGACCTTCAGAGGGCAACGGATATCGCCACTAGCATGGTCAAGGAATACGGGATGAGCGAGAAACTGGGCTATGTCACTTTCGAGAAGGAGAAGAGGCCCCTCTTCCTGCAACTCCCCTTCCCATCCTCCAAGGAATATAGCGAGGAAACGGCCAAGGAGATCGATGAAGAGGTAAAACACATCATCGATGAGACCTACACCAGGGCCAAGAGGATATTGGTTCAGAACGAGGCAAGATTAAAAAAACTAGCCGACCTGCTCTTGGAAAAGGAGGTGGTTGAGGAGAAAGACCTGAAAAAGGTCCTAGGCAAACTCCTTGTAGAGGTTGAAAAACCCACACGGAAATCGGCTTAATTCTCCGCAAACAATGGAAATGAATGTGATGTTTCGAAATCAAAAATGAATTCTTTCTTATGGGGTGGGATAAAATGGCAGAAAAAGCACAAAAAATCGTAAAGGGGGGATTTAGGGCCACCATGGCCCTCATTATCGCTATCATCGCCCTCATCTTTTCCATTATCAGCTATCAGCGCACGGGGGGAACAATCGGCCTGGAAGACGAGATCAAAGCCCTGCAGAAGAAAACGGAAACATTGAAGAAGGAAACCATCCAGCAGGTGGAAAAGTTAGAGGAGAAGACCAAAAAACTCAAGCAGGAGACCGGTGAAGCCCTTGAAAAATTGGGAAAGACGCTGAAATTGGAAGATGCTAGGGGAAAAAGGTAATTCCTGGGAAGGGGATCCCGTATGTCAGCCAAAACTATCGTATTCATCGTACTAACTATCCTGATCGTCATCTTTACCATCCAAAATACCCAGGTGATCAATATTAAATTTTATCCGTGGGAGAAATCTATTCCAGCGGCACTTATGCTCTTGAGCACCCTTTTTATCGGCATCATCCTGGGGTGGCTCCTTACACGGACGACGGACTACTCCCGGAGGAAACGAAAGTTCAAGGCAGAGGAAGAGGGAAAAAAACCAATTATATAGTTCATCAAAAGAGAGGGGGTACAAGGAATGCAGGTGGTCACCTTCATCATCGCCATAATTGCCCTGATCATTTCCATCCTGGCTTACCAAAGGACCGGGGGGGCAAAGGAACTGAAGCAAAAGGTTGATTCCCTTTCTTCATCCATGGAATCC